>NZ_LWEJ01000193.1:0-18279 GCF_001635525.1 Alcanivorax sp. HI0007 | reverse complement strand
TGAACATTGCGACTGAAACAGGGCCCGGTGGATTGTCCATAAAAAAGCCGGCTTGCGCCGGCCTTCTTATTCACTGCAGAGACTAGAGTCTGTCGAGGATATTGTTGAAGGTGGCACTGGGCCGCATGGCAGCAGAGACCTTGCCAAAATCGGGATTATAGTAACCGCCGATATCCACGGGGGACCCTTGTACCGCAATCATTTCCTTGACGATAGCGTCTTCATTTTCTGTCAGGGCCGAGGCAATGGCGGTGAATTTGCTTTTCAGTTCAGCATCCTCATCCTGCTCGGCCAGCGCCTGAGCCCAGTACATGGCCACATAGAAATGACTGACCCGATTATCGGGCTCGCCGACTTTTCGTGACGGCGACTTGTTCTGCTCCAGGTACTGCTCATTCGCCTTATCCAGAGCCGCGGCAATCACCTTGGCCCTTTCGTTGCCGTATTTTTCACCCAGTTCCTCGATGGACACCGACAGCGCCAGAAATTCGCCCAGCGAATCCCAACGCAAATGGTTTTCTTCAGTGAACTGCTGTACGTGTTTCGGGGCCGAACCGCCAGCACCGGTTTCATAGAGCCCACCGCCGGCCATCAAAGGCACAATGGAAAGCATCTTGGCGCTGGTGCCGAGCTCCAGAATCGGGAACAAGTCCGTCAGGTAATCACGCAACACATTCCCGGTGACCGAGATAGTGTCTTTGCCCCGGATCATCCGTTCCATGGTGTAACGGATCGCCTGAACCGGAGACATGATGCGTATATCAAGCCCGTCAGTATCATGGTCTTGCAGATATTTTTTGACTTTGACAATAAGCTGGGCGTCATGGGCCCGCTCCTTGTCCAGCCAGAAGATGGCCGGGGTATCACTTTGCCGGGCACGGCTGACGGCCAACTTCACCCAATCACGAATGGGCAGATCTTTCGCCTGACACATGCGCCAGATATCCCCTTGCTCCACTTCATGGGTCAGCAAGATTTCACCGTCTTCACGGACGATGCGCATGGTTCCGGCTGATTCGACTTCAAAGGTCTTGTCATGAGAGCCGTACTCTTCGGCTTTCTGGGCCATCAGGCCCACGTTAGGCACCGAACCACAGGTCACCGGATCGAAAGCACCATGGGTTTTGCAGAAGTTGATCACTTCCTGGTAAATCGTGGCATAGGTGCTTTCAGGGATAACCGCCTTGGTGTCCTTGAGCTTGCCGTCTGCGCCATACATTTTGCCACCCTGACGTATCATCGCCGGCATGGAGGCATCCACAATCACGTCGGAAGGCACGTGCAGATTGGAAATGCCGCGGTCTGAATCGACCATGGCCAGTTCAGGGCGGTGCAGATAGCAGGCACGAATGGTGGATTCGATTTCCAGACGCTGGGAAATCGGCAACTCTTCGATCTTCTGGTAGATGTGGCTCAGGCCATTGTTCGGGTTGGCGCCGATCTCATCGAGAATCTCGCCATGCTTGTCGAACAGCTCCTTGTAGAAACGGCGAACCGCATAGCCAAACACAATGGGGTGAGACACCTTCATCATGGTGGCTTTCACGTGCAGGGAGAACAGAATGCCGGTTTCCTTGGCATCATCGATCTGCTTGTCAAAAAAGTCACACAGTGCCTTTTTGCTCATATACATGGCATCAATCACTTCGCCATCCAGCAACGGCAATTCCGGCTTCATGACCGTGACATTGCCCTCGGCATTCTCAAACTCGATGCGAACATTGCAGGCTTTCTCGACCGTCAGGGAGGTTTCATGGGAAAAGAAATCGCCGCCACGCATGTGCGCGACATGGGTGCGCGATGCCGGGCTCCAGTACCCCATGCTGTGAGGGTTCTTGCGGGCATAATTCTTCACCGCAATGGGAGCACGACGATCCGAGTTGCCCTCTCGCAGTACCGGATTGACCGCGGACCCGAGAATTTTGGTGTAGCGGGCCTGGATCTCTTCCTGTTCCGCGTCGCGGGGATCATCCGGGTACTCCGGCACGGCAAAACCGTGCTCGTTCAGCTCCGCAATGGCTTCCCTGAGCTGTGGAATGGAGGCACTGATGTTGGGGAGTTTGATAATGTTGGCGTCGGGATCCTGGGTCAATTCCCCCAGCGCGGAGAGCGTGTCTTCCACTCTTTGTTCGTCTGAAAGATATTCAGGAAAACTCGCGAGAATACGTGTGGCCAGTGATATATCGCTGCTTTCCACTTGAATGCCAGCGATGGAAGTGAATTTTTCAATGATAGGTAGAAAGGAATAGGTCGCCAGCGCTGGCGCTTCATCGGTAATCGTATAAATAATTTTAGGGGTCATAAAATTACAGGTCCCAATTGTATTGGCAGTGCTTCTCGCCCGATATGAGCCGGCTTTTGGCCGTCAGATCAGCGAGCCTAAAAGGAGTGCTCCCTCCAGATAAACCGTATTCTGCATGAGTTGGCGAGTATAGCACCGACCGTTTAGCCTTGTTAGTTCAACCGGCACCAACGCCATAACGACAGCCACCGAAACCCATACCCATGGCACAACTGATATTGCTCAACAAGCCCTTTCACACGCTATCGCAGTTCAGTGACGACCGCGGTCGTCGCACACTGCGAGAGTTCGTCCCGGTGGCCGGCGTTTACCCGGCCGGGCGGCTGGACTGGGATTCTGAAGGACTGTTGTTGCTCACTGATGACGGTGCCCTGCAGGCGCGTATCAGTGACCCGCGTTTCCATCTGCCCAAGACCTACCTGGTTCAGGTGGAAGGCACGCCCGGGGAGCAGGAACTGCAAAAACTGCGCCAGGGCATCACCCTGAAGGATGGTGACTGCCGACCCGCCAAAGCGGCTCGCATCGACGCCCCTGACCTGTGGCCGCGTCACCCCCCGGTCAGGACCCGAAAAACAGTAGCGGATAGCTGGCTGAAACTCACCATAGACGAAGGTCGAAATCGGCAGGTACGGAGAATGACCGCCGCCATCGGTCACCCCACTCTCCGCCTGGTGCGCTGGCAAATCGGCGACTGGGACCTGACCGGGCTGGCCCCCGGGGAATGGCGGTCTATGGCGGTTCATGCGCCGAAAGCGCCTGCAGCCAGGCAGCGGCGGCCTCGGCGTCCCGCTCACGGGCCTCGACCCAGAACCAGCGGCCGCCGATAAGTTCTTTCTTCCAGAAGGGGGCCCGGGTTTTCAGCAGGTCCATGATAAAGGCGCAGGCCTCGAAGGCGGCCTGTCTGTGAGCGGCACTCACCGCTACCTGAACGATGTCATCACCCGGCTCCATGGGGCCAACCCGGTGCACTACCCAGGCACCATTCAGGTGCCACTTCTGCCGGGCCTGCTCGACAATGGTGCCAAGCACAGACTCTGTCATCCCCGGGTAATGCTCCAGATGGAGCGCCTCCACCCTGCCCTGTTCATCGCGGACCTGGCCGGAAAACTGTACCTGGGCGCCGCTGAGGCCCGCATCACGCAGCCAATCAGACGGCTCCGCGGCCACCAGCGGGCCATTACGAATCTCGATACGGGTTTTCATCCCCCGGTCACCGGCGGGAATAGCGCCACAACATCGCCGGGAGAAACCGTGGAGTCTTCCGAACCCAGCACCTCGTTGACCGCCACCATACGGCGTGGTGTGGCCGCCAGGGCCTCGGCCAATGCCGGGTCTGTCTCCAGCCATGCCACCAGCTTCGCCACCGTATCCACTGAATCCGGGGGGGACACTGCCAGCCTGTCACTGCCAACCCGCTCACGAAGGGCAGCGAAAAAACGGATTTCAATCATGCATGGGTACCTTCGAAAACCATCCCGGGAGCAAACAGCCATTGGCCATGCCTGCACGGCTCCACCCTATCAAGGAACAAACGCCTCAGGACCTGATGTAGTGACCACTGCGACCACCTTCCTTTTCCAGCAGGCAGATGGCTTCAATTACCATGCCACGATCTACCGCCTTGCACATATCGTAGAGGGTCAGCGCTGCCACCGAGGCCGCCGTCAGGGCTTCCATTTCCACCCCTGTGGTGCCTTTCAGTTTGCAGGAAGCCCGAATCAGCAGCGCATCCTCGCCCTCCTCGTCGATGGCGACCGTTACCTTGGTCAGCAATAACGGATGACACATGGGGATCAGGTCCCAGGTTTTCTTGGCGGCCTGAATGCCGGCAATACGGGCGGTGGCCAGCACATCGCCTTTGGGGTGACGCTGATCGCGGATCATCGCCAAGGTCTGCGGTTCCATGCGAATACGCGCCATGGCTGTGGCCTGCCGCTGCGTTTCCGCCTTGTCCGTCACGTCCACCATCTGGGCGCGCCCCTGGTCATCCAGGTGGGTAAACCGGTCCCCGGGCATTGATCACTCCTGTTGTCTGTGGCGCTGCTGCGCTACCATTCCCGCCCTGATTTGCGTCTGAATCCAGAGCCACGCGCGGGTATCGTGGATTCAGTTATCATTGTGCCCCATTTGGACGGGGTCGGTACCGGTAGGGTTGATATGAACAGCTTTGAGCCGCACATTACTGTGGCCTGTGTGGTGGAACAAGACGGGCGCTTCCTCTTTGTTCGGGAAATTAGCAAGGGCAAGGAAGTGCTGAATCAGCCCGCCGGGCATGTGGAGTTCGGGGAAAACCTGATGCAGGCCGCCTATCGGGAAACCCTCGAAGAGACCGCCTGGCAGGTAGAAGTCACTGATCTGCTGGGCTGGTATATCTTCCAGCCCTTCCGGGGCGCCGGGGTCTACTTCCGCACCTGTTTCGTGGCCAGACCGGTCAGCCATGACCCGGGCCAGAAGCTGGATACCGGTATTCTTGGCGCCGAATGGCTGACACCGGACGAACTGCGCAGCCGCCGCCCCCAACACCGTAGCGCCCTGGTGGAAAAATGCCTGGATGACTACCTGTCAGGACGCCGCTTGCCACTGGACACCATCTATCAGCACCCCTGGCCGCTACAACGCGGCTGACATGAAGGCAGCACCATGAGCCACGTTTCTGCAAAAGCCCCACAAGACACCCACGTGATCGTCGGCATGTCCGGCGGTGTGGATTCCTCGGTGGCCGCCGCAAGGCTGCTGGACGCGGGTTATCGCGTCGAGGGCCTGTTCATGAAGAACTGGAATGAGGATGACGGCACCGACTACTGCACCGCCCGGGAAGACCTGATGGATGCCATGCAGGTGGCCGGGGTGCTGGGTATCGAACTGCACACCGCCAACTTCGCGGCAGAATACTGGGACCGTGTCTTCGAGCACTTTCTTGCCGAGTACAAGGCCGGGCGCACCCCCAACCCGGACATCCTCTGCAACAAGGAAATCAAATTCCAGGCCTTTCTGGATCACGCCATCACCCTGGGCGCTGACTACATCGCCACCGGCCATTATTCCCGGGTGAGCCACGACGGCATGGGCCGCTTGCTACGCGCGGTGGATACCAACAAGGACCAGACCTACTTCCTCCATGCCGTGGATCACCACAAATTCGCGCGCACCCTGTTCCCCTTGGGGGATCTGGAAAAGCCGGAAGTGCGGCGCATCGCCGAAGAAAAGGGCTTTGCCAATCACAAGAAGAAGGACTCCACCGGGATCTGCTTTATCGGCGAGCGCCGCTTCAAGGATTTTCTCGAACAGTACCTGCCCGCCCAGCCCGGCAAGATCGAGGACGATCATGGCAATGTGATCGGCGACCACGATGGCCTCATGTATTACACCCTGGGCCAGCGCCAGGGGCTGGGCATTGGTGGTCTCGCCAACGCCGGCGATGCCCCCTGGTATGTGGCCGGCAAGGATCTGGACCGCAACGTCCTGATTGCCGTGCAAGGCACCGATCACCCATTGCTGTACAGCCGCGAACTGACCAGCGCTCCCATGCAGTGGGTTGCTCTGGCAGCCCCGGCCTTGCCCGCCCGGCTCACCGCCAAGACCCGCTATCGGCAACCGGATCAGGCCTGTACCGTCAGCGATGCCGGGGATGGCCGCGTCCATGTGGTCTTTGATGAGCCCCAGCGTGCCGTCACGCCGGGACAGTCCGTGGTGTTCTACGATGGCCCCCTGTGCCTGGGTGGCGCTGTCATTGAGGAAACGGCATGAGCGAACGCTTCAACCCGCAACAACAACAGCTTCTGGCCCTGGCCGCGGTCTTTCAGGCCGCCCAGCTGGCCGACGACATCGCCCTTCGCGGTGACTGCGAACCGCGCGCCTTCGAGGCCCTGATGCAGGGCGTCATGGCCCTGGACGCGGACAGCTTTGACGCCATTTATCCGCAGCCTGCCCTGCTTCGTGATGGCGTCAGCCTGCTTAACCGCAGCCTCAACCGGGACTCCGCCGGCGGCAACCTGCGGCCACTCAATTATGGCCTTGCCTTGCTGCACCTGGCCGCCAAACTGCGCAAGAGCGATGACACCGTGAATATCCTGCGCCATCGACTCAAGGCGCTGGATGGACAACAGGCCCATTTCAGCAGTGTGCGGGATGATGCCTTCTGCCACCGCCTGGCCGGTATCTATGTGGATACCCTGGGCACCTTTCGCTTTCGCATCCGGGTGAAGGGGGAACCCGCCCACCTGCAGGACGAAAACAAGGCCGCCCGGGTTCGCGCCCTGTTTCTGGCCGGGGTGCGCGCCGCCTTCCTCTGGCACCAGCTCGGTGGCCGTCGCTGGCAGTTGCTGTTCCAGAGGAAACGGCTTTTAATTGCCATAGAGTCCATAGATATCAATAACCTATAGGTCACTCTTAAAGCTATTTGCAGGATCAGCGCTCTCTATGCCCGGCGGGTATGAGCCGCGAACCGCGCGGTAGCGCGGAAATCGTCCGAAGGGCGATCAGGCGAATCAGAAGCCTGCATATCTCCAGGAACGCTTGCCGCAGCCATCACGCTCTGTTGCCTCGCTTCGCTCGGTTCGCCCCTCAAGCGGGGCGCCTACAGGGAGCATCCGCTAACCCGGCAAACAACAACGCAGCCTTTGCGGTTTTACGGTATCATTGCGCCGCTTTTACCCTCACGGAAACGATTCGGGAGCTATTTCCATGTCCAGCCTTACCTCTTTGAATGCCATTTCACCGGTCGATGGCCGCTATGCCGGCAAGGTGGATGCCCTGCGCCAAACCACCAGTGAATACGGCCTTATCCGCTTCCGCGTGCACGTGGAAGTGAGCTGGCTGGAACAGCTCGCCCACGACAAGAACATCCCCGAAGTGCCTTTGATGAGCGGCCAGGCTGCCTGGCACCTGCGCGGTATAACCCGTGACTTCGATGTGGAGCATGCCGAACGCATCAAGGCCATCGAAGCCACCACCAACCATGACGTAAAGGCGGTGGAATACTTCATCAAGGAACAGATGGCCGAACACGAAGAGCTTGCCGGCATGAGCGAATTCGTTCACTTCGCCTGCACCAGTGAGGACATCAACAACCTGTCCTACTCCCTGATGCTCAAGGAAGCCCGGGAAATCCTGCTGCCGAAGATGGACCAGGTAATCAGCGCCATCCGTCGTCAGGCCCATGCCCAGGCGGATCAGCCCATGCTGTCACGCACTCATGGCCAGTCCGCCTCCCCCACTACCGTGGGCAAGGAAATGGCCAATGTGGTGGCCCGCCTGCAACGCCAGCGGGACCAGTTTGCCGCTGTGGCGCTGCTGGGCAAGATCAACGGTGCAGTGGGCAACTACAACGCCCACCTGTCCGCTTACCCGGATGTGGACTGGGAAGCCTTTGCCCGCCGTTTTGTGGAAGGCCTGGGCCTCACTTTCAATCCCTACACCACCCAGATCGAGCCACACGACTGCGTGGCCGAGTACTTCCACGCCCTGATGCGCTTCAACACTATCCTGCTCGATTTTGACCGTGACGTGTGGGGCTATATTTCCCTGGGCTACTTCAAGCAGAAGACCGTGGAAGGCGAAGTGGGCTCCTCCACCATGCCGCACAAGGTCAACCCCATCGACTTCGAAAACTCCGAAGGCAACCTGGGCCTGGCCAACGCCATCATGGATCATCTGGCGGCCAAGCTGCCGGTGTCCCGCTGGCAGCGTGACCTGACCGACTCCACCGTGCTGCGCAACGTGGGTGTGGGCCTGGCACACAGCCTGATCGCCTTCGAAGCCAGCCTGAAAGGTATTGGCAAACTGGAAGTGAACCCGGCCCGCCTGAATGCGGATCTGGATGCTGCCTGGGAAGTGCTGGCCGAGCCAATCCAGACGGTCATGCGCCGCTACGGTATCGAGAAGCCCTACGAAAAACTCAAAGCCCTGACCCGTGGCAAGGACGGTATCAACCAGGACACCCTGACCGCCTTTATCAATGATCTGGCGATTCCTGACGAAGCCAAGGAAATCCTGCTGGCCATGACCCCGGGCAGCTACATCGGCAATGCGCCCCAGCAAGCGCGCAATATCTGATGACCGACGCTCCGGGCCAGTCAGCCCTGACCCTGCCGCGCTTCACTCTGCCCATGAAGCCGGCAGCGTTTTTGCGGGACTACTGGCAGAAAAAGCCCCTGTTCATGCCCGGCGCCGCCAGCGGCCTGGATGAGCCAGACGCGGACACCCTGGCCGGGCTGGCGCTGGAAGACAACGTGGAAGCGCGCATCATTCGCGGCTCTGCCGGTGGCAGCTGGGAACTGAAACAGGGCCCGTTCGAGGAAACCGTGTTTGCCGAGCTGGGTGAGCGGGACTGGACCCTGCTGGTACAGTCCGTGGATCACTATCTCACCGATGTGTCCCTGCTGCTGGACAGTTTTGCCTTCCTGCCCAACTGGCGTCTGGAAGACATCATGATGAGCTATGCCGCCAAGGGTGGCAGCGTGGGGCCCCACTACGACCGCTATGACGTATTCCTGATCCAGGCCGCCGGCAGCCGCCGCTGGCAGATCGGTGATATCTGCGACGAAAAAACACCGAAATTGCCGCATCCTGATCTGAAGTTACTGGCCGATATGCCGGTGCGCGAAGCGTTCGTGGCCAACCCCGGCGACGTCCTCTATCTGCCCCCCGGCGTGGCACACCACGGGGTCGCCGAAGACAGTGACTGCATCACCTGGTCGGTGGGCTTCCGGGCCCCGGATTACCAGATGCTAATGGCGGAAATTGCCGGTGAATGTCTGGCCGATGCGGACAGCGAACTGTTCACCGACCCGGACCGGACAGTGACTGCAGACCCGTCAGTACTGGCCGATGCAGACCGGCAGCAACTGATTCGCGGCGCCCTGGACCTGCTCAACCCGGCGGCCATTGAGCGTGCAGTTTATCGCTGGCTGTCCACGCCCCGGCTGGATGGACTTGAATTTGCCGTCGATGATGCCCATATTCGCCACCGCGATCCATCGATCGCCCTGGTGCGCCATGGTAGTGTGCGCCTGATTTTGCAGGGCAACATTGCCTGGTTAAACGGTGAGCCCTACTCACTGACAGAACAACAACGACCACTGGTACAGCTGCTGGCCCGCCAGCGCTGCTATACCCGTGACGCGCTGGATGCGTTAATGCAGCCAGCCGGGAGTGAATTGCTACATGACTGGATTGAACAGGGCTTCTTCGCCCCACTATAACGAGACCCCTATGGCTATCAGCATTATCGAGACCCGCTGGGACGAACACGAAAGCGCCCTGCGAGCCCTTCGCCAGAAGGTCTTTATCAACGAGCAACATGTTCCCGAAGAGCTGGAGTGGGATGGCGAAGACGATAACGCCGTCCATTTTCTGGCCCTGGACCGGGAACAGAACCCGGTGGGTTGTATCCGTCTGCTGCCGACCGGGCAGATCAGCCGACTGTGTGTGCTCTCCGAGCAACGCAACAACGGGGTTGGCAGTTCCCTGCTGGTCGCGGCGGAAGAAGCCGCCCGCGCCAAGGGCATGGAAGAAATCTTTCTGCACGCCCAGACCCACGCCACCAGCTTCTACGAAGCGGCCGGTTTTGCAGTGTCCGGCGGCATCTTCATGGATGCCAATATCCCCCATCGCCAGATGTTCAAACCCCTGGTCTGATGCCTTTTGTCATCGGTGACGACGACACCCTGCACCACCCGGAATTCCACGAGGCCGGCACGGCGCTGGCCAGCTTGATCCTGGCCTGCCGCCGCAGCCTATGGCTGCGGGTGCCCTCGCTGGATAACCTGACCGCCGACCGGGTCGTCTGCGATGCTCTCAAGCGGCTGGGATTGAGCAGTGAAAGAGTGGATATTCGCATTCAGTACGACAGCCAGGACGACGCTATCCGCAACGGCCACCGCCTGATCCACCTGGCGCGCAGACTGCCTTCCCGTATCCAGCTTCGCCAGAGCCAGGACGATGACAGGGATGGCCAGCTTTGCTTTGCCATCGGTGACAACACCGGCCTGTTTGAAGCCAGCGGCTGGCCCCGGCCCGCCCGGCTGGACCTGTGTGCCCACCGGCTGCCCAGGGCGCCTCGACTGGCGCGGCAGTTTCAGGAGCAATGGGAGCGCGCCTTCCATTCAACCGAGTTGAGGGAGCTACGCCTGTAGGCGCCTCGCTCGCGGAGGATGCCCGGCCAGCTGGGCCTGCCGTGCCGGAAGGCCGGGTTACAGACTCGCTGTCAGCCGCCAGTTCAGCTGCCCGCTGGCCTGATATTTTTCCTCGAAATCCGTCAACGGCTCGTGTTGTTCTGGCAACGCGGACAATGTCGCCTGGATACCACTGATCTGCAGCGCCGCCTGCACTTCTTGCAGATACAGGGGCCAGTTACTGCGCATTTCCAGCTCCCCACCCAGAGACAGCAAGGTGGGCCACACCGGGTGACCGTGCCAGCGCCGCTTGAGATGGGCGCTTTTGGGCCAGGGGTTGGGATAGAGAATCTGGTGGCGGAGAAGTTGCCAGCCCTCTCCGGCCATCAGCCGCCACAGGCCGGCACAATCGGCCCGCAGCAACAACAGGTTGTCAGGGAGGATCTCAAACCGCCTTGTCGCCCGGTCCAGCCGCACGGCGGACTGGTCCACGCCGACCACCAGGGCATTCGGATTCTGGCTGGCCAGCGCACGAGACGAGCGGCCGGTCCCACAACCGGAATCCAGCATCAGGGGTCTCTCACTGCCCTGCGCATCACGCCATTGCTGCAATCGGCGAAATGCCTGGACATCATGATCGGCAATGGGGGCGCGCCAGGGGTGCTGCAGATGACGGCGGACCACCCGATCCAGGTCGTCATGGATGGAGGTCTGGTTGGTGGTAACGCTTCGGCTGTTGGCAAACATGGCAACTCTGGGGTTGTTCACAGGCGGCAGCCATTATGCCTGTGATCCACTCACCATGCGCAGTGGAACCGCCATGGTACAGTGAGAAAAAGTCTGCGGGAGCCGGTCATGGAAACAAGAATGCACGCTTGCCGAACCCTGGTGTTCTTGCTGTTACTGGTGCTGGTCGTACCCGCGGCGGCGGATAACCTGCGAATCCATGTCCTGCCACGCCCGGACGCCCCCGCCCTGCTGCCCGTGATCGAACCCCTGCTGCCGCCTGGAGGCAGTGTGCGGGCCTACCAGGGCAAACTGATCATTCGCACCACCGATAGCAATATGGCAGAGCTGGAGCAGGCTTTGGGCAGCCTGGAAGCCACGCCCTCTGCGCTGGTTGTCCATCTGCGCCGCCATGGCAGCAGCAGTGAACAACGGCACGGTGTGAATACCCGCATCCAGGGGCAAATACCCGGCAGTGTCTCCGGCGACATTCGCATTCAACAGAGTCAGCGCCAGACAAGCCAGCAGGACCATTACCGGATCCGCACCCTCAGCGGTTACCCGGCCCATATCAGCCAGGGCACCCTGCTCGCCCTCGGCGGCGGCTATTACGGCACCGTGTTTGCCGAGCTGCAACAGGGAATTCAGGTAGTCCCACAACTGACCCCGGATGGCAGCGTGGTCCTGCAAATCAGCCAGCGCTACGATCAACCCGGCGGCCCCGGCCTGGCACACACCCAGTCCAGCGGCACCACCCTGCGGGTACAGCCCGGCGTCTGGCAGCCCATGGGCAGCATTAGCGTAGATCGCCAGCAGGACCAGCGAGGGCTTGGTGGGGTGCGAATCAGCAGCCAGCAGGTCAATTTGCCGTTAGAAGTCATGGTGGAGATCAGTGAATAGTTAACAGTGAACAGTTAATAGTTGCGCGGGAAACAACTGGCAGGGATTAAAACGCAAGAGGCCGCGCCCAACGATTGGGCGCGGCCTCTTTGCTTTCAAGAACCGCGACACGAGAACGCGTCGCTGTTAACGGTTAATTATTCACTGTTAACCGTTGTTCTTCAGCTCACGGCGACGACGGTGCAGAACCGGCTCGGTGTAGCCGCTGGGCTGGGAGCAGCCCTCGAACACCAGCTCTACCGCTGCCTGGAAGGCGACGGAGTTGTCGAAGTCCTTGGCCATGGGCACGTACAGCGGATCGTTGGCGTTCTGACGATCGACCACTTCGGCCATGCGCTTCAGGGTTTCCATCACCTGTTCCTGGTTGGTGATGCCGTGGTGCAGCCAGTTGGTCACGTGCTGGCTGGAGATACGCAGGGTGGCGCGGTCTTCCATCAGGCCCACATCATTGATGTCCGGCACCTTGGAACAGCCCACGCCCTGGTCAATCCAGCGCACCATGTAACCCAGAATACCCTGGGCATTGTTATCCAGCTCCTGCTGGATTTCCTCGGCGGACAGCTCACGGGTGAGCAGCGGCACGGTGAGGATGTCGTCCAGGGAGGCACGCTTGCGGTTGGCCAGCTCTTTCTGCACCTGGGCCACGTTCACTTCGTGGTAGTGGGTCACGTGCAGGGTAGCGGCGGTCGGGGACGGTACCCAGGCGCAGTTGGCACCGGCTTTCGGGTGACCAGCCTTTGTGGCCATCATCTCGGCCATCTCGTCCGGCTTGGGCCACATGCCCTTGCCGATCTGGGCATGACCCGGCAGGCCGCACTCCAGGCCGATGTCCACGTTCCAGTCTTCGTAGGCGTTGATCCACGGCAGGGCCTTCATGTCGCCCTTGCGCGCCATGGGGCCCGCTTCCATGGAAGTGTGCATTTCGTCACCGGTACGATCCAGGAAGCCGGTGTTGATGAAGATCACACGCTCCTTGGCCTGACGGATACACTCCTTCAGGTTGACGGTGGTGCGGCGCTCTTCGTCCATGATGCCAATTTTCAAGGTGTTAGCAGCCAAACCTAAGGCTTTTTCTACACGCTCGAACAGCTCAACGGCGAAGGCCACTTCTTCCGGGCCGTGCATCTTGGGCTTCACGATGTACATGGAACCGGTGCGGCTGTTGCTCAGTGTGTTGAGCTTCTTCAGGTCATGCAGACCCGCCAGTACGGTCACCATGCCGTCCATGATGCCTTCCGGAGTCTCTTCCCCGTTCATCAGGATGGCCGGGTTGGTCATCAGGTGGCCCACGTTACGGACCAGCAGCAGGGAGCGGCCGTGCAGGGTCAGCGTGGAGCCGTCCAGGGCGGTGTACTCGCGATCCGGGTTCATGGCGCGGGTCATGGTCTTGCCGCCCTTCTCGAAGGACTCCTGCAGGTCGCCCTTCATCAGGCCCGCCCAGTTGCGGTACACCTCGACCTTGTCTTCCGCATCCACGGCAGCCACGGAGTCTTCGCAGTCCTGGATGGTGGTGATGGCGGATTCCAGCAGCACATCCTTCATGTTCGCCGCGTCTTCAGCACCAATCGGGTGGCTGGCGTCGATCTGGATTTCCGCATGCAGGTTGTTGTGCTTGAGCAGGATGCCGGACGGAGCCGCCGCATCGCCCACGTAGCCCTGCAGCTGGGACTCGTCTTTCAGGCCGCTCTTGTCACCGCCCAGAGACACTTCCAGCTTGCCATCGACGATGGCGTAGCCAGTGCTGTCCTTGTGGGAGCCGCTGGCCAGGGGGAAATAGTTATCCAAGAAGTCGCGGGCCCAGGCGATCACCTTGGCGCCACGCTTGGGGTTGTAGGCACCGCCTTTCTCGGCGCCGCCTTCATCGGAAATCACGTCGGTGCCGTACAGGGCATCGTACAGGCTGCCCCAGCGGGCATTGGCCGCGTTCAGGGCGAAGCGGGCATTCTTCACCGGTACCACCAGCTGCGGGCCGGCGATGGTGCCGATCTCGTCATCCACATTCTCGGTGGTGACCTTGAAGTCGTCGCCTTCCGGCAACAGGTAGCCGATCTCGGTCAGGAACTGCTTGTACTCGGCCATGTCGATGGCCTGGCCTTTACGGGCCTTGTACCACTCATCCAGTTGCGCCTGGATGGTTTCACGCTTTTCCAGCAGCGCCTTGTTCTTGGGCGCCAGGTCCTTGAGGATGCTTTCCAGCTCGGCCCAGAAGTGTTCCGGGTCCACGCCGGTGCCCGGCGCAATCTCGTTGACTACCAGATCATGGAGTTCGGCAGCGATTTCGAGGCTACCCTTCTGAATACGATCGGTCATGGTGCTCCTACCCTTCTGGTCGAGAGAGTCTTGGTTAATCGGGACATTCAGCGAAAACCCAAGGGTCGATCTCACGTCAGTGAGCTCGGAGGAAATCGCAGAAGCCCGGGGAAACGGTTACATGGCCATCCGATGGACAGCCCCGCAAAAAGGCGCGGGCATTTTACCGGAAACGTGGCCGTGAATCATGTTTAGTGGCAAATCAGGGGAAATCGTTGCTTTTTTGATCAGCCGAACAGGTTGACCACATCCAGCCGATGGGCCTGTTCGCCGCCCTGCTGCTGGCCGTCTTCCAGGTTCTCGAAATCAAACAGACGGGTATCGGCCAATTGGGAGGGGGCGATATTCTGGATCGCGGCAAAGATGTTCTCGATGCGCCCAGGCTGGTCCCGGTCCCACTTGTTGAGCATCTCCTTGATCACCTGCCGTTGCAGGTTTTCCTGGGAGCCGCACAGGTTGCAGGGAATGATCGGGAAATCCTTGAAACTGGAGAACTCAATGATGTCCTTTTCCCGGCAGTAGGCCAGCGGGCGGATGACAATATTGCGGTTATCGTCGCTGCGCAGCTTGGGCGGCATGGCTTTCATCTTGCCGCCGTAGAACATGTTCAGGAACAGGGTTTCAATGATGTCGTCACGGTGATGGCCCAGAGCGATCTTGTTGGCGCCAATTTCCTCGGCAAACCCGTACAGGCTGCCCCGGCGCAGGCGGGAACACAGACCACAGGTGGTTTTGCCCTCGGGGACCTTCTCCTTGACGATGGAATAGGTGTCCTTTTCCAGGATGTGGTAGGCCACCCCTTCCTTTTCCAGGTATTCGGGCAGTACATGCTCCGGGAAGCCTGGCTGCTTCTGGTCCAGGTTCACCGCCACCAGCTCGAAATTCACCGGTGCCGAATGCTGCAGATTGCGCAGGATTTCCAGCATGGTGTAGGAATCCTTGCCGCCGGACAGGCACACCATCACCTTGTCGCCCTCACCGATCATATTGAAATCGGCAATGGCACGACCGACCTCACGCCGCAGCTTCTTCTGCAACTTGTTGAGGCGGGTCCGTTGTTTGGCGTCCAGGGCGTCCACAGACATTACGTCACCTTCATTTTGCGGATCAATCGGCGGTACAGCGCGGGGCTCCAGCGTTTTAGGTAGACGCCCGCCCCTTCGCGGCCGGCGATGATAACCTGATCACGGCCACGCTGCACGGCCTTCACCAGCCGTTCGGCGCATTCTTCAGGGGGAATACCAGCTTCCTGGGCCTCGTCCATGCTGCCCTGGGCGGAACCATCCGCGGTGAGCGCATTGAGCGAGACATTGGTACGGATAAAGCCGGGCATCACCAGGGTCACCCGGATTCCGGCATCGTACTCTTCCGCACGCAGGGATTCGAAGAACCCATGCAGGGCATGCTTGCTGGCGCTGTAGGCGCTGCGCAGGGGCGTGGGCAACTCACCCACCAGCGAGGTGACCACCACAAACCGGCCACTGCCCTGCTCTTTCAGCCAGGGCAGCACCGCCTTGGTCAATGCCACCGCCCCGAAGAAATTCACCTCCATGATGCGCCGATCCACCTCAAGATCGGTATCCGCCACCAGGGAACGCTGGGAGATGCCGCCGTTATGGATCACCTGATCCAGGCGATCAAAGCGGTTACGTACGGCCTCCACCGCCGCAGGCATGGCGCTGCTATCGGCCAGATCCAGCGGCAGGACCAGGTGATCATCACTGTTGACCAGCCCCTCGCGGACCCGTTGCAGCTCCGCTTCCCGGCGGGCAGAAAGCACCAGCGTTGCGCCGCGTCGGGCATATTCCTTCGCCACTGCCTCGCCAATGCCGGAGGATGCTCCGGTAATCCATACCACCTTGCCAGCCAATGTCTCGGACATAAGAACTCCTGAAAACCGCTACGAGCTGCAAGCTTAATGCCTCAAGCCCAAAAACAAAAAGCGCGGGAAACCGCGCTCTTCGCTCTTCGCTCTTCGCTCTTCGCTTGTAGCTTGTAGCTTGTAGCTGACGATTTATTTCAGCTCTTTGGAGGACAGCCCCAGCAGGTGCCGTGCGACGATCAACTGCTGGATCTGCTGGGTACCTTCGAAGATGTCGATAATCTTGGAATCCCGGGCGAGCTTTTCCAGCAAAGTCCGCTCGGAATAACCCAGCTCGCCGCACAGGGCCACACACTTGAGCGTGACCTCGTTGCCCATGCGCCCGGCTTTAGCCTTGCACATGGAAGCCTCCTTGGAATTGGGCTGGCCATTGTCGGCCATCCAGGCCGCCTTGAGGGTCATCAGCCGGGCCGCTTCCAGGTCGGCTTCCAGGCGATAAAGCTCCAGCTCCCGGGCCGTAGAGTTATAAGGTTGTTTCGAGAAATCAGCGCCAACCCCTTCTTTTTCAAATATTTCCCGGGTAATTTCCAGCGCAGCACGGGCCACACCCAGGGCCATGGCAGCCACTTGCGGTCGGGTGTTATCAAAGGTCTGCATGACCCCACCGAATGCCTTCTTGCGGGCTTCCTCGGTGTCACCGATCTCCGCAGAACCGAGAATATGGTCCTTGGGAATGCGGCAGTTATTGAAAGACAGCGCCGCGGTATCGGACACCCGCAGGCCCATCTTGTCTTCCACCCGCACCAGCTGGAGACCCGGGTTATCGCGGGGGACAATAAAGGATTTGATCGCCGCCTTGCCCAGGGATTTATCCAGTGTCGCCCAGACCACCACCGCGTCGCAGCGCTGGCCGGCGGTGCAGTAGATTTTCTCGCCATTGAGCACCCACTCGTCACCGTCCAGTTCGGCGGTGGTGCTGACGGCGGCGGAATCCGAGCCGGCACCGGGCTCAGTGATGGCCATGGCACAGTAGAGCTTGCCGTATTTTTCTTTCTGCTCCGGGGTGCCCACCGCCATGACGGCCGCATTGCCAAGCCCTGAGCCCGGGATCGAGAGCATGAGCCCCACGTCCCCCCAGCACATGGCTTCCACCGCCAGGATGCCGGTCATGTTGCTGCCATTTTTGATCTCGTCGCCACCGCCCTTGCCGCCGCTGCCGCGAGGCATGGCCGCCATCATCTGTGCCACGGGTTTCAGTTCTTCCGGGGTGTCGCAGTGCTCGATGGCGTCGTATTTACGGGCAATGGGACGAAAGACACCCGCCGCCAGTTGCTGGGCCATCTGCTGGACCTGTTGGAGCTTGGCCGGGATTTCCAGGTTGATCATGTCTCTCTCCTATACCATCAGGCTGCCGTGCAACACGGCGATGCTGCGCAGGTTGCGGTACCACATTTCCAGCGGGTAATCGCGCACAAAGCCGGCGCCACCGAACAGCTGGATACCGTTGGTACCGATCTCCATGGCTTTTTCCATGCACTGCAGCTGGGCCAGATAGGCCTCCCTGTGGAAATCCAGTCCCTGCTCCGCGCGGCTGGCGGCACGCAACATCATCAGACGCATGCCTTCGATCTCGATGCCCATATTCGCCACCATAAAGGCCACGGACTGACGCCAGGCAATGGGTTCACCGAAGGCCTTGCGCTCTTTCACGTAGGGAATGGCGTATTCCATGACCGCCTGACAGCAACCTACGGCCATGGCACATTGCCCAATACGGCTCAAGCCCAGCAGACGATCCAGATCAAAGTGCGGCAACCGGTCATGGGCCGGAACCCTGACGTTTTCCAGGGTCAGCGTGGCCGTATTGGCGCTGCGCAACCCCATGCAAGCCTCGGCAGCAATGGTCAGGCCCGGGGCATCCGCCGGCACCACAAACGCCGCCACCTCACTCTCCGTGGCAGCGATCACCACGAACCACTGACATTGGCCCGCCATGGGCACCAGGCTTTTCACACCGTTCAGCGTATAACCATCGCTTTCTTTACGGGCTGTTGTGGCCGGCATCGTCGGTTCGAAGGTGGCACGGGGTTCATTGAGGGCCACGG
>NZ_LWEJ01000192.1:0-252 GCF_001635525.1 Alcanivorax sp. HI0007 | reverse complement strand
TTTAAGGCCCGGTCCAAAGTAGACCGGATAGATTTGAGGTAATTCACCGCGAGTGGACGGTCAGGCCTTGCCAGTACCGGCAAGCCCTCCCAGACTGATTCATAGTGGAGTTTGAGGTTGGTGTTGCTTGAATGTCGTTTTCTCATTGTCTGGCACCTATGGTTTCTTCATAGGTACCAGCGCACTGGTTGAAATTTACTCATGAGCAGGCTGGTTTGGTCCAGCCTGCCTGTTACTCAACCAACTGCACTT
>NZ_LWEJ01000191.1:0-364 GCF_001635525.1 Alcanivorax sp. HI0007 | reverse complement strand
CGGAAATGGTGTTGTGGAGCGGGGACACCATTCCCACTCCCGAGGCGTTGGCCGCAGCCCGGCAGGGTAACCTGCTCAATATGAACGGCAGTGACACCATTATCACCGAAAGTGCACCCACCTGGACCCTGGTAAAGGGCATTGGCGTGCCCAAGGGTGACGAATACCAGGTTTATGCNCCCAACCAGAACGAGAATATCTACACCAGAGAGTGGACCGGTCCTTTCTACGGTTTCGAGCGGGTGATTGAAACGTTCAAGCTGACGGAAACGCCCCACCGTTTCAAGCCGGTCAATATCTATTACCACACCTATATCGCCAGCAAGACGGCGGCACTGGAATCCCTGTTGACTGTCTACCGTTG
>NZ_LWEJ01000190.1:0-355 GCF_001635525.1 Alcanivorax sp. HI0007 | reverse complement strand
AAAGATCGAGGAATCGTTAGAACTGACAATGCGCCACTCGGAGATTTTGCTGAGTGGATGATAGCCAAGAAAATGAACTTGCATCTTGCGGCAAATTCGAGAGCAGGATATGACGCAATTTCGGATCAAGGTGTACGGTTTCAGATAAAATCCCGTAGGGTTACCCCCGAAAATAATTCGCGTCAGCTAAGTGCCATACGGAAATACGATGAATCTGATTTTGACTATCTTATCGCGGTGATCTTTGATCAAGACTACAGCATCATTGAGGCGTACCTTATCCCGCACGAAATAATTGGTAAATATGGCAGATTTCAGTCTCACACAAATGCGCTAAATTTGATTATGGCTGGTG
>NZ_LWEJ01000189.1:0-465 GCF_001635525.1 Alcanivorax sp. HI0007 | reverse complement strand
TATCTCGAACCCGCCGAGGAGCGTTCCAACCTGACGGTTCGCAGCGGCGCGCATGTTACCCGTGTGCTGCTTGATGGCACCCGTGCCACCGGTGTCGAGTACCGAAGCGCTAAGGGGCTGGTGCAGGTCAGTGCCGGGCGCGAAGTTGTGCTCTGCGGCGGAACGTTCAACTCGCCGCAATTGCTAATGTTATCCGGCATCGGTCCGCGTGAGGAGCTGTACCGGCATGGCATTGAATTGCGTCATGTCCTGGAGGGCGTTGGACAGAATCTACAGGACCATATCGACGTGTTCGTGCGCGCCAGAACGCGCAGCCGCCAGAGTATCTCGATGCATCCTAGCTACTGGCTAAAGGGCCTGGGGGCACTGCTGCAATACCTGATCGGTCGGCGCGGTGTGCTGTCCAGCAACGGCGCCGAGGCAGGCGGGTTCATCCGCTCCCGGCCGGAGGAGGCGATACCCGAC
>NZ_LWEJ01000188.1:0-393 GCF_001635525.1 Alcanivorax sp. HI0007 | reverse complement strand
GAAAAAGAGATTACCCGTGATATTGACCGGGCGCTGCAATTGCTGGAGCGGGCCAAAGAGTCGCGTCGATACCGACTTGCCCGGCGTCTGGCTGAACTTTACTGGGAACTGAGCTATCAGGACCTGGTTCGCAGTGACATCCTCACCCTGACCCTGGAGCGGGCCAGTTTTTATGCCGATATGGGACTGATGGAATCCCCCGAGGATGCCGGTCTGTGGTTGCTCCGTGGACGTATCAAGATGAGCCAGGACAACCTTGGGGAAGCCCAGGAATCCCTGATATTTGCTCGCAGATTGGGGTTGTCCCCGGCCCAGGTAAACCCCTGGTTGGCGGAAATCGCTCTGCAACGACGGCAATTGCCCATGGTGCGCTTGCTGATGGAACAAATTCCC
>NZ_LWEJ01000187.1:0-282 GCF_001635525.1 Alcanivorax sp. HI0007 | reverse complement strand
GATAACTGGCCTTGTTCTCTGCCAGGGGTCATTGTCAATACCGCTATCTGTGAAAGGGAAAGCGTCTATGAAGCGACAAAAACGAAACAAAGACGACCGCGCCTACAGCCGGGGATACAACGCCGGCCTGGATGGAAAATCTCGTGAGGAATGCCCGTTTGGCACCCTCAGTGCACGTACTAACTGGATGGGCGGCTGGCGCGAAGGTCGCACCGATTTCGCACAAGGAATGCTGGGGGTCTCCAGTATCCAGAATCTGAAAAATATCGGCTAACACCTGAC
>NZ_LWEJ01000186.1:0-303 GCF_001635525.1 Alcanivorax sp. HI0007 | reverse complement strand
CCATACCGGAGCAATGTGATCCGGGGTCTTCAGCGGGTTGGCCGGCTCGAAGTTCGGCTTCTCCAGCAGGTAACCCCCGCCATCCGGGAAGAAGAAGATCACCACGGCAAAGATCATCAGGAACACGATCACGCCCGGCAGGTCTTTCACGGTGTAGTAAGGGTGGAACGGAATACCGTCAACCGGGATACCGTTTTCGTCCTTGTTCTGCTTGATTTCCACACCATCCGGGTTGTTGGAACCCACTTCGTGCAGTGCCAGGATATGCAGTACCACCAGCGCCAGCAGCACGATGGGGATAGC
>NZ_LWEJ01000185.1:0-271 GCF_001635525.1 Alcanivorax sp. HI0007 | reverse complement strand
AGAGTGATGTAAATGAAATGGCCGCTGGCAACGGCTTGCTCGGCACGGTACTCGCTGCTGTGAACCATGTAGGCCACAAAGTATTCCAGGGTGAGGCCGATCAGTGGGGCAAACGCCAGAATCCATACAACGGTGTTGTTGACTTTGGCGCCGGTTAGCGGCGGTGGGGTCGTATCATCAAAGTGTTCCCGAAGCTGGGTATCTTCGATGTTGGTCCAGTCCGCGAACCCCTTCTTCCAGACGGATGATCCGTGGCGCAGTGTGCCGTTGC
>NZ_LWEJ01000184.1:0-384 GCF_001635525.1 Alcanivorax sp. HI0007 | reverse complement strand
ATCATACTTCAATAAGTTTGAGGAGATGATAAAACGGGCAGATTCGCTGCCCGTTCTAGTCAGCGACTGGGTCTTATTGAAGTATGATCAAAGCTCCGCTATTTGCTGTAGGGCATCTTCATAAGCAAATAGTGTGTCGAAGTTTTCGTTGTAAATTAGGTAGAGGGCGGACTGTATGTTCTCGTGTGGCGTTTCTTCGATGGTATCTTTGAATATGTTGGTATGATGCATGCTTCCGGAAAGCACCATGAAGCTTTCGTCCTCCATTACCACCCAGTCAATGGTTTCAAAGGCCCTGGCTCCTTTGTATTTCTCAAGAGTCTCCTGAGCCAGAGAGAGGGAGTCCTGGTTTTCTTTTTCAATCATCGAGATCTGGTTTTTTAT
>NZ_LWEJ01000183.1:0-1154 GCF_001635525.1 Alcanivorax sp. HI0007 | reverse complement strand
GAGTCGTGGCAAAGGAAAAGTTTGAACGTAATAAACCGCACGTAAACGTAGGCACCATCGGTCACGTTGACCATGGTAAAACCACTCTGACCGCCGCGCTGACCCGCGTGTGTGCAGAAGTTTGGGGCGGTAGCGCCATCGCTTTCGACGGTATTGATAATGCCCCGGAAGAGCGTGAGCGTGGTATCACCATTGCAACCTCTCACGTGGAATACGATTCCCCGACTCGTCACTACGCCCACGTAGACTGCCCCGGTCACGCTGATTATGTGAAGAACATGATCACCGGTGCGGCGCAGATGGACGGTGCGATCCTGGTATGTTCCGCTGCTGACGGCCCGATGCCGCAGACCCGCGAGCACATCCTGCTGTCCCGTCAGGTAGGCGTTCCCTACATCGTTGTGTTCCTGAACAAAGCGGACATGGTTGACGATGAAGAGCTGCTTGAGCTGGTAGAAATGGAAGTTCGCGAACTGCTGAACGACTATGACTTCCCGGGTGACGATACTCCGATCATCAAGGGTTCTGCCCTGAAAGCACTGGAAGGTGACACCAGCGACATCGGCATGCCTGCCGTACAGAAGCTGGTTGAGTGCCTGGACGAGTACATCCCGGAGCCGGAGCGTGCCGTTGATCAGCCGTTCCTGATGCCGATCGAAGACGTATTCTCCATCTCTGGTCGCGGTACTGTAGTAACCGGCCGTGTAGAGCGTGGCATCATCAAGGTGGGCGAGGAAATCGAGATCGTGGGTATCCACGACACCACCAAGACCACCTGTACCGGTGTGGAAATGTTCCGCAAGCTGCTGGACGAAGGTCGTGCAGGCGAGAACGTTGGTGTTCTGCTGCGTGGTACCAAGCGTGATGAGGTTGAGCGTGGCCAGGTACTGGCCAAGCCGGGCTCCATCAAGCCGCACACCAAGTTCATTGCTGAGGTGTACGTGCTGAGCAAGGACGAAGGTGGTCGTCACACCCCGTTCTTCAACGGCTACCGTCCGCAGTTCTACTTCCGTACCACCGACGTAACGGGTGCATGTACCCTGCCGGAAGGTACCGAGATGGTTATGCCGGGCGACAACGTGCAGATGGACGTTGAGCTGATCGCGCCGATCGCCATGGAAGACGGCCTGCGCTTCGCTATCCGCGAAGGTGGT
>NZ_LWEJ01000182.1:0-40766 GCF_001635525.1 Alcanivorax sp. HI0007 | reverse complement strand
GCCGAAAGGGAAACTGTCGGCCGGAGAAAAAGGGTTGTGGGGGCGTATCCGCTGGCGACGGGCGGGGAGATGGACTGGTCACCGCCAAGGGCGTTCCGGCTCAATGGCAACTTCGATGGCTCTGGTGTGGTGATCCTCAACCAGCTGCAGCCGGGCACTCGCTACGAGTACCAGGCGGGCTGGGTGAACACACAAGAGGATGTGGCGCTGGACTGGAGCGCCGTAGAACAGGGGCAATTTCTTACCAACCAGCCGGATGCCAGCGCCACCCGCTTTTTTTTCGGATCCTGTTGTTATCGCTTTGTTGGCCTTGATGGCGAGATTCAGGATGATCGGGCGGACAAGATTTTTGCCGAGATGTCATCCCGGGCAACGTCTTCGAAACCGGATTTTGTCCTTTTCGGCGGGGATCAGGTGTATGCCGATTCCATGTATAAATTTGGTGCCGCCTCCACGCGAGAGGACTTTGACGCGCTTTATCGGGAAAGCTTTTCCCAGCCCCATCTGGCCAAGTTGCTGCGCGAGACCAACAGTTACATGATCCTCGACGATCATGAAATCGAGAACAACTGGCCGGCTCGGGCCAATGCAGAGCTGTGGACCAGCAAATACCCGGCCGCGATCAAGGCCTATCAGATTTATCAGGCCTCTCACTCGCCGGCGGCCCCTCTGAACCAGGCCGGCACCTATCTGGATCGTGACCCGGACCGGTTCTGGTACACCTTCTCCCGGGGGCCGGCGGATTTCTTTGTCATGGATGTGCGTACCGAGCGGGTACTGAGCCGCTGGCCCTGGCAGCGCCGCATGATCGGTGATAGTCAGGAAAAGGCGTTTATCGAGTGGTTGGATCGTGATCCGGAGCGCATCAAGGTGCTGGTGACCTCGGTGCTCTTGTTCCCGGAACAACGCAGGCCGTTTCGTGGCAAGGATGCCTGGGAAGGCTTCATGCACCAGCGACAGCGTCTGCTGGAAGCTATGGGCCGCAGCCGTAGCGACAAGTTGGTGGTACTGAGCGGTGATGTGCATGCTTCCCTGTATGCCTGTCTGACCTTGAAGAGTGGCAAGCAGGTGCATAGCTGGACCTGCTCGGGCCTTTTCTGGCCCACTGCGCTGCGGGCGTTCCGCTGGTATCGCCCGATGATCCGGGTGCCGGGCGTATTGCATGGCGGTTGGGGCAAACCCCTGGGCAAAGTGGAGGTACCAGGGGAGGTGTTTAGTGACAACGCCTTCTCCGAGGTTACGTTTGATGCCGAGGGTGCCAGCTTCCAGCTGTTCGACCGCAGGCAGCGGCCGATCAGCGAGACAAGCCAGAAGATTCGCTGGCGCTGACCCGGAGTGATGAGAGGCTGTTTTGCAGGCGTGGCGCTTGAGGCCTGGTCGGTCTGGAAGGGCACAGCGCGCGCCGCTGCTATCGTCTCTTCTCCAGCGATCTGGCCAGAACGGCATTGCTTCAATGGCAAATGGCTTACAGAAACTGTAGCGAATCGCGTCTTATCTTCCGGGTGGGACTCTCCTAAAGTGGATCTCGCAAGGACGCAATCGAACATGGATGTTCAATTTCGGCCCCGGTACAGCCCGCCCGCCATCCCCAAGTGGCGGGCGTTCTTTTCCTGCACTTTGATTGCCCCCCTCCGAATACGGATAATGCACGGCCCTGAATACGGAGCCGCCCATGTCTGATCCATCCGCAGATCGCGATATTCTCAAAGCCAAACTCAACCAGGAAACCGCCAAGGCGAACTGGAAAGAGCTGCAACCCTTCTTTGCCCGCGGCCAGACGGTGTATGTGGCGCCGGAGCTGGACCTGATCGAGGTGGCCCTGGCGTTTTCCGAAGACCAGGCCGATACCCTGTCTTTGTGGCGGGACAAGGGGCAGGTGGACAAGGTTGCCGATGCGCAGGCCGGCCAGTGGTTCGAGGCCGACCAGGCACTGTGGACCGTGGTGGTAATGCCCTGGGTGCTGGTACAGCCGGTGCAGGTACAGTAAGACGCCTGAGGCCGGAGCGTAGGGTGCACTGAACCTTAGGCGAACTGCACCCTACGTATTGGTAAGGCCTGTTTGGAGCCTCTGTCACTTCCCTTGTCATCCCACTGTCGCGGTCTGCTGATCTAATCACGGCACCGGGCTGGTATTGATCTCTTCCTCCGGTATAGAGTGAAACAAGGGCCGCTGGCGCCTTGCCGGCGCGCCTGAACGGATGCCGGAGGATTCGATGCAGGATGACGTCGCGCAGCGCCAGGCCCTGTTACAGGCCCAGCTGGAAGCACTGGTTACCGCCCACGTCGGGGTTGAGCATCAACCCCTGTTCCGCAGTTTCATGGCGGCCTATTTCGAGATGAGCAGCCAGGCCGCGCTCACCGCCAGAACCCCCGAACAGCTTTTCCATATCGCCCAGCAGCACTGGATGATGGCTTTCCAGCGCCACCCGGAAGAAACCCTGATCCACCTGAAACCTCCCACCCGGTCCGGGGGACTGGCCGCCTTGAGGACGGTGACCGATGACATGCCGTTTCTGGTGGACTCCATTGCCATGGCGGTGCGTGATGCGGGCACGGCCATCGACTGGACGATTCACCCGGTGATCCAGGTGCTCCGCGATAATCACGGCCACATGACTCGGGTGGTGGGGGTTGGCGATGGTGAGCACCCGGCGGAATCACTGATCTATGTGGAATTCGAGCCGCTGGCCGACGATGATGCCTATCAGCATCTGCAGGAACATCTGGAACAGGTGCTGGGGGAGTTGCGGGTGGTGGTGCAGGATTTTCCGGCCATGCTGGATAATCTGGAAACCACCCAGCGCAATCTCTCGGCGGAGTTTCCCAACCGGGACCAGGAAGAGCTGGCCGAAGCGCGTGCCTTCATCGACTGGCTCTCCCAGGATCATTTCACCTTTCTCGGCTATGCCCGTTCCCGGGCGGAGCCCGTGGCAGACGGCATCAAGCTGACCCTGGATGATGATGCGGGTCTGGGCCTGGCCCGGGCCGGTAGCCGTTACGCCAATGCGGAAGAATTTATCGCCCCCCATGATGAGATGGCAAAGTACATTTCCCATGGCCGTCTGGTGGTGGTGACCAAGGCCAATGCCCGCTCGCCGATTCATCATCCCCATTATATGGATGTGGTGTCGGTGAAACGCCTGGCCGAAGACGGCACGGTGGAAGGGACGGATCGCTATATCGGCTTGTTCTCCCTGGATGCCTACATCAACCGGCCCCGTGATATTCCGCTGATACGTCGCAAGGTCAACTATGTACTGGAGCGCTCCCGCCTGCCCGAGCGCTCCCACTCCGGCAAACATCTGCGCGATATTATCTATCAACTTCCCCGGGACGAGTTGTTCCAGTGCAGCGAGGAAGAGCTTTATCACACCTGCATGGGAATTCGCGCGCTGCGTGATCGCCATCATCTCAGCCTGTTCATGCGCCGTGATCGCTATGGCCGTTTCTATTCCTGCATGGTGTATCTCAGCCGCGAGCGTTATTCCCGAGAGCTGCGCGACCACGTCACCGCCGAGCTGAAAAGTCTCTGCAACGGGAATTCGGTGGAGCGCACCGTGGACTTCCTGCGCGAAGGGCTGGCCCGAATCCACTGCATTATCCGCATTCCCCAGGGCACCCGCCTGGCCATGTCCCAGGAACAGGTGGAAGAACGGTTGCTGGCGGTGACCCGGACCTGGGCGGACCAGCTTCGCGATATTCTCAAGAAGGACGGGGAAGAGGGTGCGGCGTTATCCCTGCGCTATGGCGATGCCTTTTCGGTGGGATATCAGGAAAACACCCGCCCCATGGAAGCAGCGGCAGATATTCAGTACCTGGCCCAGTTGCATGATGCCCAGCCGGTGTTGCCTTCCCTGTCGATCAACAGTCAGGACGGTGCGGCGTGCCCCACCAGTTTGCGTCTCTATAGCCAGAAGAAACCCATCGCCCTGTCAGAAGTCTTGCCGGCACTGGAAAATTTTGGCCTGCGAGTGGTGAGGCAAGAGCCCACCCAGGTCATGCCCCGCGAGGGTGATGCCCAGTGGATTCAGGTTTTTGATGTTCAGGTGCATGGCGATTGCGCCCTGGGGCCGGTGCAGCAGAAGCGCTTTTTTGAAGAGGCGTTCCTGGAATGCTGGCACGGTCATACGGAGAACGATGGGCTGAATCGACTGGTGCTGCTGGCCGGACTGAACTCCCGGCAAATCGTCTGCCTGCGTACCTTGACCAAGTATCTGGTGCAGACCGGCTTGCCGTATTCCCAGGGCTACATGGAGCAGTTGCTGGCGGACCATGCCAGGATCGCCCGGTCCCTGGTGCAGCTATTCGAGATCCGCTTTGATCCTGCCGTTAGCGATGAGCGCCGTAAAAATGAGGGCATCACTCTGGCCCAGACTCTGGATCACCAGCTGGATCAGGTGGCCTCCCTGGATGCGGACCGGGTGTTGCGGGCTTTTCTCAGTGTGGTGCGGGCCGGGTTGCGGACCAACTTTTATCAGCCGGATGCCGCCGGCCGTGACAAGTCCTATGTGAGTCTGAAACTGGACCCGAGTCAGGTATCGGAATTGCCGCCGCCGCTGCCCATGTATGAAACCTTTGTCTATTCTCCCCAGATGGAGGGGATTCATCTGCGTGGCGGTCCGGTGGCCAGGGGTGGGCTGCGCTGGTCTGACCGGCGAGAGGATTTCCGCACCGAGGTATTGGGCCTGGTGAAAGCGCAGATGGTGAAAAACGCCATTATCGTGCCGGTGGGGGCCAAGGGCGGATTCGTCCTCAAGCGCGGCAACCCGGCGGACCGGGAGGCCTGGCAGAAACTTGGCATCACCTGTTACAAGGAATTCATTCGCGGCCTGCTGGACATCACCGACAACCGGGTTGGCGACCAAGTGGTGCCGCCTGAATCGGTGGTCCGTCATGATGGCGACGATCCCTACCTGGTGGTGGCGGCGGACAAGGGGACGGCGACCTTTTCTGATATTGCCAATGGTCTGGCCGAGGAATACGGCTTCTGGCTGGGGGATGCGTTTGCCTCCGGCGGCAGTGCCGGCTACGACCACAAGAAGATGGGTATCACCGCCCGTGGCGCCTGGGAAAGCGTCAAGCGACACTTTCGGGAAGCGGGAAAGGATATTCAGACAACGCCCTTTACGGTGGTGGGCATTGGCGACATGGGCGGCGACGTGTTCGGGAACGGCATGCTGTTGTCCGAACAGATCAAGCTGGTGGCCGCATTCAACCACATGCACATCTTTATTGATCCGGACCCGGACCCGGCAACCACCTTTGCCGAGCGGCAGCGTCTTTTCACCACCCGCGGTACCACCTGGGAGGATTTCGATGCTTCGCTGATTTCCGAAGGGGGGGGCGTCTGGTCGCGCAGCGCCAAGAGCATCACCCTGAGCCCGCAGGCCTGTGAGGCCCTGGGGATCGAACAACGGACCCTGACCCCCGCAGAACTGATTACTGCCATTCTCAAGGCGCCGGTGGAGTTGCTCTGGAACGGCGGCATCGGCACCTATGTGAAAGGCAGCAATGAAAGCCAGGCCCAGGTGGGGGACCGGGCCAATGATGCCATCCGGATTAACGGCCGCGACCTGCGCTGCCAGGTGGTGGGCGAGGGCGGCAACCTGGGGCTGACCCAGCTGGGCCGCATCGAATACGCATTGAACGGCGGCTGTATCAACACGGACGCCATTGACAACTCCGGCGGCGTGCACAGCTCCGACCGGGAAGTGAACATCAAGATTCCACTTAACCAGCGGCTGCGCGATGGTCGTCTGGATCGGGAAACCCGGGATCCGCTGCTGGAACGGATGACCGATGATGTGGCCAGCGCCGTGCTGCGCGACAACTATGTGCAGTCCCTGGCCCTCAGCCTGCTGGAATTCAATGCGCCCAGTCGTCTCGACGAACACGCCAACCACCTGCGCACCCTGGAGCGCCAGGGCATGCTTACCCGGTCGGTGGAATACCTGCCGGATGACGAAGGACTCAGCGAGCGGCGCACCCGGGGCAAGGGGCTGACCCGGCCGGAACTGTCGGTGCTGTTGTCCTACACCAAGAACGCCCTGTTCGATGCCATGCTGGCCACCGATGTGCCGGACGATCCGTTCTTCGATCAGGACGTCCTCAACTACTTCCCCAGCGAGCTGGTGGAATCCTACCGCGAGGATTTGCTGGCCCATGGCCTGCGACGGGAACTGATTGCCACCGTGCTTTCCAATGCGGTGGTCAATCGTATGGGGTTCTCCTTTGCTCATCGTTACGCGGACGAACACGGCTTGTCATTGCATCGCATCGTCAAGGCCTACGCCATGGCCCATGCGGTGTTTGACGGTGACCTGTACTGGGCGCCGGTGGATGGGCTGGATGGCAAAGTGGACAGCCAGGTACAGCTGCGACTTTATGGCCGTGTCATAGGTTTGATGAAACACGTCACCACCTGGCTGATCCATTACAAATGGGGGCGCCGTCCGGTGGCGGAAGCGGTCAATCGTTATCGCCAGTCCATTGGCGAACTGGAAGCCATGCTGCCGGACATCCTGCCGGGCAGTTACCGTCAGGAGTGGGATCAGGCCGTGACCGGTATGGGCGACGACGGTGTACCGGAAAAAGAGGCTCGCCTGCTCGCCAACACCATGGTGCTGGGTAGCGCCCCGGACGTGATCGAGCTGGCCTCACAGGCCCAGGTGCCACTGAAGCTGGCGGCGGAAGTCTATTTCCTGGTGGGTGATCATCTGCAGATTCTCTGGCTGTTGTCTTCCATCATCGACTTGAGCGTACAGGGCCGCTGGCAGGCCCTGGCCCGCGCCAACCTGCGCGAAGACACCTATCGCCTGCACCGTCAGGTCGCGGCCAAGGTGCTGGAGCAGGAGGGCGACAGCGCCACCGCCCGTTTCGAGGCCTGGGAGGACAAGGCCAGCCGCAAGGTTGCCTTCGGCATTCACCGCCTGCAAACCCTGCAGGCCGACAGCCCTCACGATTTCATGACACTGGCGGTCGGGGTAAGGGAGCTGCGCAAGCTGCGGAGTTTGTGAGGGCCCTTTATGTCCCGCCCTCATTTCCCCGTTGGCGCCTTGCTCGCAAGGCGCCAACGGAGTGGGTGGGTAGCGTTGGGTAAAAAGTATTGAGTCCGGGCTCGTCTCGATATACTGTACAAAAAGACAGTATTCGACAGGAGCCATTATGCCTGCTGTGAACCGGGGTACCCTCAGCCAGATACCGGGGCGCTTTGCCGTCAGCCACACTGACAGGGATGACGCGCCGGTGAACCGACCCACCCGCTATCACCGTGAACAGGCGAAAAGCCTGATCATGACCAACCACAGTCCGGACCTGCCCTTCGAGCAGAGTATCAATCCCTACCGGGGCTGTGAGCATGGTTGCATCTACTGTTACGCGCGCCCCAATCATGCCTATGTGGATCTATCACCCGGGCAGGACTTCGAGAGTGAAATCTTCTGCAAGGACAATGCGGCGGAAGTGCTGCGCGATAGTCTGCGCAAACCGTCTTACCGTTGCCGCCCCATTGTGCTGGGCACGGTGACAGACCCTTACCAGCCCATTGAAAGAGAGCGTCGTATCACCCGCGAATTGCTGCAGGTGCTGGTGGATTGTCAGCATCCCTTCAGCCTGATTACCAAGAGCACCCTGGTGCTCCGGGATCTGGATCTGATTGCGCCCATGGCCCGTCAGGGCAGGGCTTCGGTGGCGGTGTCCGTGACCACGCTGGACAACCGTCTCAAGGGTCAGCTGGAGCCGAGGGCCAGTGGTGGCCGTGAGCGGATCAAGGTGATTCGTGAGTTAAGCCGGGCCGGTGTGCCGGTGACGGTGCTGGCGGCGCCGGTCATTCCCTTTATCAATGATCACGAACTGGAAGATATCGTCGAGCAGGTGGCCCAGGCGGGGGCGCAGCAGGCAGGGTATGTGGTGCTGCGCCTGCCCCATGAGGTGGGGCCACTGTGGCAGGAATGGCTCCATGAGCATTACCCGGAGCGGGCGGAAAAGGTGATGTCGGTGATGCGGGATCTCCATGGTGGCGCCATTTACGATAGCCGCTGGCATCAGCGACAGAGCGGTCAGGGAGCCTGGGCGCATCTGTTACGGCAGCGATTCGCTTCCGCCTGCAAGGGGGCCGGCCTGGAAGCTAGGGAAGTGCAATCCCTGGATACCAGTGGCTTTGTGCCGCCGGGCCCCCATGGTCAGCTCAACCTCTGGGGGGTGGCCGAGGGGGCGATCTGAAGCGATGGCGCTGTTGGAGCTTTGCTCGCAAAGCGAAGATTCCTCTGAGAACCCGGGCTCTCAAGGGGTAGTGGCAAGGCAAATGGATTAAGTGACCAGCGGTTATTTACATGGCGGTAAGTTTTCTCTAAATTAGTGACCACTGGTTACTTAATGGAGAGAAGACATGCAAGCAGTCGTTATTACTGGCGCCAGCGCCGGCATTGGTAAGGAATTTGCCCGGCAACTGGCGGCGGAAGGGAAGAGCCTGGTACTGGTTGCCCGGCGACTGGATCGCCTGGAAGCGCTCGCGGCTGAGCTGCGTGACGGGCACGGCATTGAGGTGGCGTGTATTGCTTCGGATCTGGCGCAGCCGCAGGCATCTGCAGAACTGGTCAAGGCGCTCGAAGAACAGCAGATTGCGGTGACCGGCCTGATCAACAATGCCGGCTTCGGTGATCGGGGGCAGTTTGCCGACCTGGATCTGCAGCGCCAGCTCGATATGGTTCAGGTGAATGTGACCGCCCTGGTAGATCTGACCTGGCGCCTGGTGCCGGCTCTCAAGCAGGCTCAGGATGCGTTTGTCATCAATGTGGCGTCCACGGCGGCGTTCCAGGCTGGTCCTAACATGACTATCTACTATGCCACCAAGGCGTTTGTCCTTTCGTTTTCCGAAGGTCTTCATGAGGAGCTGAAAGCAAGCGGCGTTGCGGTGAGCGCCCTGTGTCCTGGCGCCACCGACTCCGAGTTCGCCACCGAAGCACACATGACCGACACCCTGTTGTTCAAGGCAGGCACCATGAGAACGGACGCGGTGGTGAAGAAATCCCTGGCGGCACGCCGTCGTGCCATTGTGATTCCCGGGCTGAAAAACCTGCTGCTGGTGTGGATGGGCAAACTGTCCCCCCGTATGATTACCCGCCGACTGGCAGGCATGCTGCAGGCGTAATCTGCAGACGACTTCTCCCATGGGAAGCATTGGGGCCGGGGCGAGCTGCATCAGAAATATTGAGCATTGATAGCGCGAGGGATAGTGCCGTCATTGGCTAAACCAAGAGGCCGCGGTGGCACTTTAGCGCGACTTCCGGGTGTTCCGACCAGGCGGCGTTTGTCTCCGTGCTTATCAATGACCCAGTCCCAATGACCCATGTAAGGGTGTGGGTGTTGTTCGCCTGAGGCCAATTGCACCCTATTGTCATGCCGCCCCGCAGGGTAATGACGGGATAACCGTTTCGGTGGAAATCAGGCCGGCATGATGCAAATGCAGGCCTGCTACCCGACTCAATCAGAGGTTCTCTATGGCCGAATGTCCTTTTCAACGCGCCCGCTCCCCGGAGCAGAAGGCGGAACGTCGAGCCCAGATTCTTGCGGCAGCGGCCACCTTCTTCGAGCAGGAGCGTTTTGAAGCGATCAGCCTCGCGTCCATTGCCCGCAAGGCGGGCGTTACAAAAGCGGCCTTGTATCGTTATTTCTCTTCCAAGGAAGCCCTGTTTCTGGGCCTCTACCTGGACGAGCTGGAGCAGGTGAGTCTGGCGCCGGTGAATGACAGCCTGCCGCTGTGGCAGGCCCTGTCCGAGCTGCTGGTGGCGCGGCCGTTGTTTTGTCGTCTGACAGCGATCCTGCATTCGGTGCTGGAACAGAATCTGGAGGAAGACGCGGCCCGTGAGTTCAAACAATCGCTGCTGTCCCGCTTTACGGTCCTGGCGCAACGGATACAGCAGGCCTACGCCCTGACGGGGGATCAGGCGGCCACCTATCTCATGCAGGTGCAGCAGACTCTGATCGGTTGCTGGGCGGTCAGTCATCCGGCACCGGTGGTAGAGAAGATACTTGATACACCGGGGCTGGATCTTTTCCGGGTCGATTTCAAAACGGCGTTGCAGGCTCAGCTCAAAGCGTTGGAGATGGCGTTGTGATAGAGCTGTTGTGGAATCGTGCCGAGCAACCTTCTGCCTTGTTGGTATTGGCCCATGGCGCCGGAGCGCCCATGGACAGTGACTTCATGAACGTGATGGCTGAGGCCATTGCCGGGCGGGGGGTCTCAGTGGTCCGGTTCGAGTTCCCCTACATGGCGCGCCGGCGTCAGGAACAGCGCAAGTTTCCCCCCAATCGCGCCCCCCAGTTGCTGGCTCACTTCCGGGAGGTACTGGCGGTGTTGCCGGAGGGCTCTCTGCCCGTGTGGATCGGCGGCAAGTCCATGGGCGGGCGTATGGCCTCGCTGCTGGCAGCGGAAGCAGACTGTCCCCCCATCCACGGGGTGGTGGCCTTGGGCTATCCGTTTCATCCTCCGGGCAAACCTGAGAAAACCCGCACCGAGCATCTGCGGCATCTGGCGGTGCCCATGCTGATATGCCAGGGTGAGCGTGACCCTTTCGGTAAGCCGGAGGAAGTGGCGGGTTATGGCTTGCCGGGGAACGTTCGGGTGCACTGGCTCGCCAGTGGCGATCATGATTTCAAACCCTTGAAGCGCAGTGGCCTGATTCAGGCAGACTTGATTGAAGAGTCCGCGGTGGCGGCAGCAGGATTGATTCAGGGAGGCTAGCGCTTCCACCAGAGGTTGGCGGAAAATGTCGCCCAGGAAACACAAGAGGCCGCGCCGGGATATCCGGGCGCGGCCTCTTGCGTTTTCACCCAACCCCGGGTGTATTGAGGGCAGGGCGGTACCTGATCATTCTCAACGATCAATTGCCCTTCTTGGGTTTCTCGCTGATCCAGAGATTGATGGTGCCTTCCACGACTACGGTGCCGTCATCACGCATGGCCTTCACGGTGACGGGCAGGTCGCCGGGTTTCCAGTCTTCCGGGTTGGCCTCGGCGGTAGCAGTGATGTCGCTGGTGGCCTTGGCGGTGTAATTCACATTCATCCCTTTGGGGATCCAGCGCAGGTGTTTGGGCACGGACGCTTCCGCCATGGCGCCCATGGCGCATTCCAGGGCGTTGCAGATAGCGATCACATGCACCGTCTGGATGTGGTTTTCCACACCTTTACGTTTCTTGAACTTTACCTCACAGAAATTGGGGCGAAGTTCGCTGATGGTCGGGGTAATAGTAGCGAAGTAGGGGGCTTTGCGGCTGAACACCATGGAAAACAGCTTGCGGCCAGCAGGCAGCTTGAGGGCTTTTTCATACATGTTCAGAAGGTAGTTGTCGCTCATGGCAGGACTCCTGTGCAAGATGCGCCCATTTTCCACAGCCGTCCGGGTGGCGCAATGGGTTTGGGGCGCCACTGGCGCGCGCAACTGCTACCATGGCGTCAACATTGAAAGGTCTTGAAAGGAGGCAGTTGTGAAGGTGCTACAGGCCTGGAAAAGCAGTAGCTGGAAAGTGAAAACCCTGATTATTCTGGCTAGCCTTTATCTGCTTTATGCCTTGCTGGGGTTTTTCCTGGCACCGGGCCTGGTCCGGGATAATGCCAGGCAGGCACTGGCAGACCTGACCGGTCGGCAAGTCACCATTGAGGAGGTGAAGGTCAACCCTCTGGTGCTAAGCGCCACGGTGAAAGGTTTCTCCATTGAAGACGACCAGACCGAGGTGTTGCTCGGGTTCAACCAGCTGTATGTGAATTTCCAGCTGTCTTCCCTGTTCCGCTGGAGCTGGCATTTTGATGAGATCATGCTCGATGCCTTGACGGTGCGAGCCCAGCGCAACCCCGGTAATACCTTCAGCTTTGATGATGTGCTGAGCCATATCCAGACGCAGCTTGCCCAGACTCCGGAGGAGGAAGCCGCGGAGCCGGAGCAGGAAGAGCCGGGGTTGCCGGCCATTTCCATAGCCAGCCTCAGTCTTGCCGATGGCGATCTGCGTTTTACCGAGGCCACCGGTGAAGAGCCAGAGACTTTGGTGCTGCCGCTGGCCTTCACAGTGAGCAACTTCTCTACCAAGAGCAAGGACGAAAACAGCAATGACTACGCCATTCGCCTGGAAGGGCCGGACGGCGGCGTCCTTGATTGGCAGGGCCGTTTCGAATTTACCCCCTTCAGCGCGCAGGGCCACTTGAATGTGGAAAAGGTCGATCTGGTCCCGCTGGCGCGCCTGCTCAAGAACGAAGTGCGTTTTACGGTGCCGTCCGGTGAGCTGGATGTGGAAACCGCGTATCAATTCAACGCGGAGCCTCAACCCAGGGTGCTGCTCAGCGACGGCCAGTTGATATTGCGACAGCTGCAGCTGTTAAAACCCGGCGAGGACACGCCCAGTGTCTCCCTGCCGCAGGTTCGCGTTGAAGGCGTGGCGCTGGACTCCCATGCCCAGGAACTGACGATCCCCAATGTGACCGTTACCGATCCCGGTGTCGCTGTGGTACTGGATGGTCAGGGCATTGATCTTGCAACGTTGTTCCTGCCTGTTGATCGGGAAGCGGCGGAGGAGCGCGTCGAGGAAGTCAAAGAGAAGGCAGAGCAGGCGGCCCAGAAAGTTCAGCAAGGTAAAAGCGAATGGATTGTTCGCCTGGAGAACGTGCAGGTTGCCGGCAGTGGACTGCGGTTCACCGATCGCACCCTGCAACCGGCTCAGACCCTGGCGCTGTCCGACGGCACCCTGACCCTGAAAAACCTGATTATCGGCGAGCCAGCCACGTTTAGCTGGGAAGGCAGTAGCAAGATCCAGCAGAGCGGCACCCTGAACCATTCCGGTGAAGGCAATCTGACGCCTTTCAGTATGGATGCCCAGGCCGGGCTGAAAGGGTTGTCGTTGACACCCTTCTCGCCATGGCTGGAACGGGAAGCGCCGCTGGTGCTGGCCGACGGACTGTTGTCCCTGGATACCCGGGCCAGCGTGAAAGGTGAGAACGCGGATGTGTCGGTCAATGCCTCCGCCACGGTGGAAAATGTCAGTTTGCTGGAAAATGGCCAGTCCCTGCTGAAGATCAACCAGGGCCGCGTGACAGACCTGTCACTGAGCACGGCTGAACAGGTTGTGCGTATCGGTGAGGTGGGGCTCACCGGAATGGATCTGGCCAATAGGGTGGATGCCCAGGGTCGGGATGTGGCCGCACGGATTCAGGCGGGTATGCCTTCCGGTAATTCTCCGGATAAAGCCAATAGCCAGGGTCAGAGCGAGCCCTGGCAGGTCACTGTGGATCGTGTGCGGCTGGTGGGCAGCCAGATTCGCCATGAAGATTTGTCCCTTAGCCCGAATTTCCGGATCGGCCTGTACCAACTGTCCGGTAATCTGCGCAATCTGGATACCCGACCGGGTAAGCGGGCCAGGATTGATCTGAGTGCGCAGGTGGATCGCTACGCACCCCTAACGGTGAAAGGGTCGCTGACACCGGAGCCTCTCTTCACGGATCTGAATGTCTCTCTGCAGAACTATGAAATGACCGGATTGACTCCCTACACCGGTCAATACCTGGGCTACAAGGTGGAAAAAGGCCAGCTGGGTGTCACCACGGGAGTCTCCATCGAAAAAAATCAGCTCAGTAGTGATACCAATATTCGTGCCAATGAGTTCTATCTGGGTGAACAGGTCCCCAGCGAACAGGCGGTGAAAGCTCCCGTTAAACTGGGGCTTTCCGTCCTGCGAAACCGGTCCGGCGAAATTACCCTGCCCGTTACCATGGCCGGCAATCTGGATGATCCCAGTTTCAGCGTGGGCGGCATGGTGCTCAAGGTCTTGAGCAATATCGTGGTGAAGGCAGCCACGGCACCGTTCTCCGTGCTGTCAGCACTGGCTGGTGGCAAAAACCTTGAGACCATTGCCTTTTCGGCAGGGGATGCCGAGATCCAGTCGGACACAGCCTCAGCCCTGGATGCGCTTGCCAAAGTGCTCAATGAGCGCCCGCAGCTCAGGGTGGGGCTGGTCGGCACGACCAATGAAGCGGACCGTACTGCGCTGGCAGCGCAGGCCATTGGACGGGATGTGGCTGATGAGGACTGGTTAGGTATCGATGACGCCTTGCTGGAGAAGAAGTGGCGCCGCAAATTGATTCGGCGCTATGAGTCCAGCACCGACCGTGACGTGGAGAGTCTGGTCAGCGACCCGCTACCCGAAGACGATCAACAGCGGGAAACGATTCTGGCCAAGGCTGCCTGGGAATCCATGCTGGCAGCCGAAGCCCGGGCGCTGGAACGGGCGCAACTCACCGAACTGGCACGTCTGCGGGGTGAAAATGCCAAAGCGGCCTTGGTACAAACCCTGGGAATTGATCAGAACCGGGTGTTCCTGAACGAAACCACCGTCGATGGCAATGTGGCTGGCCTGACCCTGACTCTGGAAAAATAAGTGTGGCGTTGATCTGGAAAACCGACCTGCAAGGTGTGCATTACGAAGTGCGTCGAGCAGGCCGGACCCTGCGACTGTATGCCAATGGCGTTCAGCATTCCGAGTTTCATCCCAAGCGCCTGCTCACTGGCAGTGTCTGGGATCTGCTCTGGCTGCCGGCACTACTGCATGAGCCTTCCCGGTTTCGCCGGGTGCTGGTACTGGGGCTGGGCGGGGGATCACTGATCCCGCCGATTCGACGTTTGTTGAACCCGGAGACGCTGGTTGCCGTAGAGCTGGACCCTGCCCATTTGCAAGTGGCGCGGGAGGTGTTTGGCATGGCGGCGTTCGGCGTGGACACCCATGAAGGGGATGCCCAGGCCTGGTTGCGGGCCTATCAGGGAGAACCGTTCGACCTGATTATCGAAGACCTGTTCGCCCCCAGTAATGAGCAGGTCAGCCGCGCGGTGGCAGCAGACAGGCCGTGGCTAGAGTGTCTGGCAGACAATCTGGCACCCGGCGGTACCCTGGTGATGAACTTTGGTGACTGGAAGGAATACCGGGAAAGCCCGGCGGCCACCGATGAGGCCATGGCCGGCTATGCCAGCCGTTTCCGGTTATCATGCAGTGACTGTCACAACGCGATCATTGCCTTCACCCGGGAACCGGCTCGCAGCATCCACCTGCGCCGGCGGGTGGAGGCGACCCCGCTGCTGTCCACCCGCGATGCCCGAGCCCGGCTGGATTACCACATCCGGCAGCTGGATTGAGGGAGAAGAGGCAGAGCGAGTGACGGAAACCGAATCGGAACTCCCGTTATTGCCTTTCGCTTCTCGTAACTCGCAACGAACCTTGCTTTGTTCGCCTTGTCCGGGCGCAAAGAGCGGAGTGCCCCTCCGTCAAATCATGCTCAATCCAGCATCGAGACGGAATACAGAACCTGGCTTTCCTTTTCGGTGAGCAGTTGCGAGGTGCGTGCCTGGTTGTCGTGTAGCCCTACAAACAATGCCCGGTAGGTGAGTACAGCCTGGACATAATCCCGGGTTTCCCGAAACGGAATGGATTCGATCCAGACATCCGCGGGCACGGCATCGTCTTCCTCTCCCAGCCAGTTATTCACCCGATGCGGACCGGCATTGTAAGCCGCCAGGGCCAGCACCCGGTTGCCTTTGAATTCGTCCAGCAACTCTGCCAGGTAACGGCTGCCGAGCTGGATATTCAGATCAGGGTTCTGCAGGGTCTGGTTGGTGGGCCGTCCCAGATTGGCGTCCTTGGCAACTTTGCGAGCGGTGGCTGGCATCAATTGCATCAGGCCCATGGCCCCTACCGGTGAGCGAGCCTGGGGATTGAAGGCACTTTCCCGTCGCGCCACTGCCATGGCCAGCCAGGGGTCCAGGTCATGGGCCGCCGCCATCCGTTCAAAATCGTTCTGGAATGCCGGCGGGAAACGCCAGGCCAGCACATCCCAGGCCTTGGCCTGGATGGATGCCTGTACCGCCAGGTCATACCAGTGTTGTTCCAGTGCATGCTGGGCAAGCTGGCGAACCTTGGCATCATCGTTGTGCCACATCAGCCACAGCCACTCCTGACGGGCCGCATGATCCTCGCCCAGTTCCCGCAGCAGTTTCACTCTGGTGATGGCGGGGGGAGGCGTGAAATCGTCGGAGGACGCAACCCTGGCATTGGAGAAATGGTAGGGCTCGCCAAGCCGGTCGGCGGCCATAAAGGCAAAAAAGTTTCTCTGTCTGGCTGCTTGCTGGTAGAGGGCCCGGGCCCGATCGGATTGGTCCAGTTCCTCCAGGGCCCGGGCACGCCAGTAGAGCCAGCGTGAGTCCTGCTGTTCGTTTTCTGGCAAACGGCTAATCCACTGCTCCGCGCCACTCCAGTCCTGTTCAATGATGGTACGCCGGGCGCGTTGTTCCAGCAGTTCCCCATCCGGGTTGGCAACCAGCCAGGTGTCCAGCCATTGGCGATTTTCTTCAATGCCCCGGATGGTGGAATACCAGGCAATGCGTCGACCGGCTTCTGCCCGGATGGTGTCATCGCGAAGACCGTGACGACGGCTGTGCTCATCGAACCACTGGCGAGCGGCTACCGTGTCCTTGTAAGCCCACCGGTGAAGGGCTGCGGCCAGCAGTTGCTGGCGTTGTTCCGGCTTGATGGCGGTGGGCAGGTTGTCCACCTTGTCGGGATCACGATAGAGCGTTTCCAGCCAGTCACTGGCCGTTTCATAATCGGTGTCCTCGAGTTTCTGTGCCAGGTAGCGGATCAGGCCACGGCTGTTGGCCTTGAAGGCCAGCAGCTGCCTCTCCCAGATAGCGGCATCGTCAATCACACCCCGTGCCTGAGCCTGATCAAACAGGGGGTCACACTGATTGGGGCGAGATTGTCCACTGGCCCAGATTTGGGCAGCAGCTTGCAGGGCGGTGTCGTCCCCATGGGCCAGTTTGGCCTGGTAGTAGTAGCACTGGCGGGCAGTGGCAGAGGGGGCATCGCTGATGACAGCCAGCAAAGCGTCCCACTTTTTCGCCTTGCCATAGGCCACGGTAGCCAGCTGACGAATATCGTTAGGCAGGGGCGAATCCGGGTAGCGCCGAGCGTAGTCGTTGATCCTGTCCGGGGCCAGGTCCGGCAATGCCGCCCGCAGCCGATGGAAATCCAGATAGGCTTGCAGAGGATGATCGTCTCCCAGCTGTTTTTCCATCCGGGTCAGGGTATTCCAGTCATCATTGCGTGCTGCGTCCAGTGCCTGGCGGAAAGCGCCGCTATCCGTAGCGGCGGCCACCAACGAAGAAAACAGACAACAACTAAACAGTGCCACAGCGCGAAAATAGGCAACAGCGCGAATGCAGGGTCCTGCGCTTACCATTTAAGTCTCCACATCGTCGGGTTGATTCCGTGATTCTACCGGTGTGGCCGGTTCGTTGGCGTGGAGAATGTGTAAAACTTGAAGCCTAATACCAAAGGGTGAGAGCCCGTTGCGACTGACATGAAAAGGCGTGCTGCTCTATACTGCGCCGCACTTTATTCCACCGGTTCGAGCTCGCTGCTATGGAAAATACGACACAGTTATTATTGCGCCAGGCAGGGGCCCTGTCGGGCCGTCAGGTATTGGTGGTGGATGCGGATGACCCGGCACTGAAAAACCTGGATGCGGATGCCCAGGTGCATTTGCATGCGGATGATTTCACCGTAGGTGCCCAGCAGTGGGCAGCGGCACCCACGGTCCCCCCCGAGGTGGATTTGTTGGTTCTTCCCTTGCCCAAATCCATTGAGCGTTTACGGTTTCTGCTTAACTGGCTGGCCGGTGAAATCAGTCAGCCGGTGGAGTTATGGCTGATCGGACCGGCCAAGGGAGGCATCCGTGGCGCCCTGAAACACATGCAGTCACATGTGGATGATGCGGTATTGGTGGATAGTGCGCGCCACTGCAAGTTGTATAGCGGCCAATTACAGCCCGGGGAAACCCAGACCCTGGCGGCCTGGGGGCAGGCGATACCGGTTGGGGATCTGGAGATCGTCAGCTATCCGGGCGTGTTCAGTCATGGCCGCCTGGACGAGGGGACCCGGCTATTGCTGGAGTTGATGGCCGCGCATCGCTTGCCTGGCCCGGGAAGCATGATCGATATGGGCTGCGGCGCAGGAGTGATCAGTGCCAGCCTGGCCAGCCAGGGTTGGAAGGTGCAGGCGGTGGATGTGAGTGCCTGTGCGGTGGCGGCGACCACCGCCAGCTTGGCCCGTAATGGTTTGCAGGGGCGAGTGATTGGCGGCGATCTGTTTTCTCCGATCTCCGGTCGGGTGGACATGATTGTCACCAACCCTCCCTTTCACGACCGTCGTCAGCGCACCACGGATATCACTCGCCGGTTGATCGCCGAGGCACCGGCTTACCTGAACAAGGAGGGAGAAATGTGGCTGGTGGCAAACCGCGAGTTACCCTACGCCCAGTGGCTGGATGAGGCCTTTTCCCATGTGCAGGTGGCCGGGGAGACTACGCGGTTTCGGGTATATCGGGCGGTGGTATGAATCAGAACAGGGCATTGCTGCCCTGATGCTTTTTCCCGTAACGGTTTTTCTGTAGGAGCTATGCTTGCATGGCGAACCGCCCACACAGGCAAACAGGTTCGCCATGAGAGCATAGTGACTACAGGCGTTTCTCCTGACTCATCCAGTGAATACAGTTTGCGATCATGGTGGCCAGCGGAACCTTGTCGTTGAAGCCCAGAGCTTCTACGGCCTTGCTGCCATCCGCATGCACCCGGCTGGTTACCAGCGCCACCTTTTCCGGTGTCAGACGGGGTTCATTGCCGGTAAACAGGCTGCCAATAGGGTATAGCTGTCCGGCCAGTTTCAATACTGCCGGAGGCACGGTGCGGGTCGGGGCTTTTTTGCCCAGTTGCCCGGCAATGGTCTGCACCAGTTCCAGAAAGCTGGCTTCCACTCCGGCCAGGATATAGCGCTCACCGCATTGGCCCCGTTCCAGCGCCGCCAGGTGCGCGTTGGCCACCTCTTCAACGGCGCAGAAATTACCTCCGCCCGGTGGCACCCCCGGCAGCTTGCCGTCCTGAATCAGTTTGATCATCTGCGACCAGTTATGGGTGTCGCCGGCGCCGATAATCCCGCAGGGATTCAGGATGACGGCGTCCAGCCCCTGGCGGATACCGTTTTCCACCTCTTGTTCGGCCAGATACTTGCTGCGGTTATAGCCGATCCAGTCGTTGGCGGCATTGGAGGGTGTCTGTTCATTGATGGGGATGTCCTGGATACCCCAGGCAGAAATCGAGGAGGTATGCACGAAGCGGCCCGCTACATTTTTCAGCGCCGCGCTGACCATGGCCCGGGTCCCCAGGACGTTATCCCGGTACTGCTGCTCGTTGCCGCGTCGCCACAAACTGGTATTACCGGCCACATGAAACACCGCGTCCGGGGCTGCCGGCATCACCAGGGCCAGCTCGGTGGCATTGTCCAGCGGAGCCTGTACCACCTGAACGCCCTTGGCCTGGAGTGCTGCCGCATCACTGTAGGGTCGGATCACGGCGGTAACTTCCCAGCCCCTGGCCAGCAACTGATCGACGATATGCCCACCGAGAAAGCCCCGGGCCCCACTCACAAATGCCATTGGCATGGCCATGCTCCTCTTTTCATTCTCATCGTTACGGGGCCCCTGAGTATGCAATGCATGATTCAGAAGCGGTTAATGCAGTGTAGCCCAACCTTTCTATTATGACGTATTTGCCCACATCAGCACTGGCAAAGACACATCCTTTTGACTATATTGCCGGTTGTCAAAGCGGGTGTAGTTCAATGGTAGAACGGCAGCTTCCCAAGCTGCATACGAGAGTTCGATTCTCTTCACCCGCTCCATATTGAAAAGCCACCCAGCGGGTGGCTTTTTGTTTATGGGGTATCGGTGTTTGTCAGATCGGATAAGCCAGAAATTTCCCGCCAAGCCGGAACAGTACCTGTACCTGCATCCCTTCTTCCAGGTCCTGAGCGGCGTCCCGCGCCAGCATGATGTAGGGGTAGCGGCGCGCCCAGGCGCATGGCTTCACATAGTGAGTCAAGGATGGGGCAGGGGCGTCGGCGACAAAGCTGTCATTTTCCCGATGATAGAGCACATAGCCCTGAAAAACGGCGTTGGCCGGCAGTCCCATTTCTTCCAGAAAGTCGGACATCCAGCCCGGGTTCCCTTCAAGCATATGACTGCATCCTGATCATGGATTCTTAATGCCAACCCTAAGGCAGCCATGGTGGTGGTGTGGATATGCCTTTCTTTGCGTTTTGTTGTTTTCCTGTGTGTTCCTTCAAGGGGGTATCCGGCAATATGGGTGCACTATATAACTGTACATAAAGACAGTATTTGATAGCATGGTGCTATCGCTATTTTCCTGTGGTGTCCCATGACTGCGCTGCCTTTTTTTACCGAACGTGTTGCCGCCGGGTTCCCGTCTCCTGCCCAGGGATATCTGGAGGCGCCGCTGGATCTGAACCAGCTGTGCATCGGCCAGCAGGAAGCCACCTTCTTACTTCGTGTGGAGGGGGATTCCATGCGCGACGCCGGCATTTTTGCGGATGACATTCTGGTGGTGGACCGCTCTCTGGAGCCGGCCCACGGGGATGTGGTGGTGGCGTCGCTGAACGGGGAATTCACCGTGAAGGAATTGCGGTTGCGACCGCAGCCCGTATTGATGCCTCGCAACCCCTGCTATGCGCCGATACCGCTGGCCGATCAGGACTGGGAGCTGTTCGGGGTGGTGACATTCTCGCTCCATGCGCACCGGCCAGTGGCTCGCTCCGGACGATGACTGCCATGTTTGCGCTGGTGGACTGCAACAGCTTCTATGCTTCCTGTGAGCGTATTTTTCGCCCGGACCTGAGGGGGCGCCCGGTGGTGGTGCTATCCAACAACGATGGCTGCATCGTGGCGGGATCCGCCGAGGCCAAGGCACTGGGGGTGAGAACCGGGATGCCCCTGTTCGAGGCGCGGGATCTGATCCGCAAGCATCAGGTCGCGGTGTTTTCCTCCAACTATGGACTGTACGGCGATATCTCCCGGCGGGTCATGGCGTCGCTGGCGACGCTGATACCCGCTGTGGAGGTGTATTCCATTGATGAGGCGTTTCTGGATCTGTCTCTGATGCGACCCGAGGAGCTTCAGCCACTGGGGCAGGCCTTACGCGAGCGGGTTGGCAAGTGGGTGGGGGTCCCCGTATGTGTGGGGGTGGCGCCGACCAAGACCCTGGCCAAGCTGGCCAACCATGCGGCCAAGAGGTATCCGCAAACGGGGGGCGTGCTGGTACTGACGGATCCGCAGAGGCGTCAACGGCTGCTGGCACGTACGCCGGTATCGGCGGTGTGGGGGATCGGCCGACGTCTGGGGCGGCGTCTCAATGATATGGAGATTGAGACTGCGCTGGACCTGGCGCAGACCGATTACCGTCTGATCCGCAAGCGCTTTTCCGTGGTGCAGGAACGGGTGGTGCGGGAATTGAATGGAGAAAGCTGCCTGCCCCTGGAAACCCGCCTGGAACCCCGTCAGCAGATCATCCATTCCCGTTCTTTCGGGGAGCCGGTGGCCTCGCTGGTGGCCGTGCGTCAGGCGGTCAGTGATTTTACCGCCCGGGCCGCGGAAAGCATGCGTGCCGAAGGACTCAGTGCCGGTGCGATCAGTGTGTATCTGCGCACGGCTCCGGTGGGCAAACCACAGCAGTTATTTCCCCATTCCGCCCGGGCGACCTTGTCGCCGGCCACGACAGACACCCGGGTGATGGTTCGCCATGCCATGGAAATGGTGTCAGCCCTGTGGCAGGCCGGTTACCGCTATGGCAAGGCGGGAGTCATGCTGACGGATCTGGGCCCGGCGGGGCGTGAGCAGGTCACCCTGTTTCGCGAAGATGACAACGCAGAGAAAGGGAAGGCGTTGATGGCGGTGATGGATACCATCAACCGGAGCGGCAAGGGCAAAGTCTGGTTGGCAGGGAGAGGGGTCAATCAGGCGGCGCGCTGTGTCTGGGCCATGCGTCGGGCGCATTTGTCACCGGCCTATACCACCCGCTGGAACGATCTGCCCCGGGCCCGGTAACCCGGGCGGCGGGGCAGAGGATGACGCCTGTCAGACGGCGGTCATCGGTACCTGATCGAGCATGCGTTCCTCGATACGGTCCAGACGGGCGCGGCAGTCGCGGAAGGTGCGACTGATGGCGGTAGTGTTGGCCACCATATCGAGCTTGGGCCAGGTCGCCTTTTCCCCCTTGCGGATGTAGTTGCGTACATCCTGCAGGGTCGGGTTGCTCAAGACTCTCAGGGCGTTCATGGGCTGGCGCGGCGGGATCATGTTGATATCGCCGATGTATTTCTGGGTGACCATGCTTTTGGCCTTGTCGAACATCAGGCCCACGTCGTTGGACTCCACCCGGCGCTGCATCAGTTGTAAAGCATAGCGCAGGTTCATGGACACGTTTTTCAGGCCCCAGTCTGCCAGTGTGCTCAGGGAACTGTCGGTGTTCTCGTTACGGGACAGGAAGGGCACCACATGGGGGTTGGTCTGGCTGACAATGGAGTGGTTGACGCCATACAGTCGTGACAGGCGGCGGATGGGCAGGTCGTCGACGATGGAGCCATCCACGAACTTGCGGCCGGGGATATAGGGCACCCGCTCGCCATCAATATTCTTGGCCCACAGGGAGACCGGCGGGTAGATGCCGGGAATCGCGCAGGACGCCAGGGACGCCTTGCGGATCAGCACATTGGGCGAGGTACGCCAATTAAGCAGACGGGCGTGCTGATTGCGGTCGTAGGGGCTGACGGTGATGTTGATTTCACGACCGGTGTGGCGGTAGGCCTCCTCGAAGGTCATGTCGAGGATGTTCTCTTCCAGGCAGGCTTCCAGGTGGTCGCCATCCAGTACTGGCGTGCCGCGCACGATGCCCTTCCAGCCCAGCACCTTGAAGGCTTCCAGATAAATGTTTTCCGGTTCCAGCTTGAGCTTCAGCTCTTCATCGTTGTGGGTCCCCACAACGGACGCAATGATGCTGCCGGCACTGGAGCCGGAGATCACGGACGGCAGCAGGCCTTGTTCCCAAAGACAACGGGCCACGCCGATATGGAACAGTCCCAGGGCGGCGCCACCGGACAGCATCAGGCAGCTCTGGCCAAAGGCCTGGCCGGTGGTTTCGAAGAAATCCAGTTTTTCCTTGAGCCCGAATTCCTTGAAGTTGGTATCGCACAGGTAATTCAGGGCGATGGTGACTTCTTCGAGATAATTCTCGATCAGACGCTTGGTGCCTACCCGGGTCTGCTGATAAAGGCGCGGGTTGGAGATATTGCCCAGGTTGCCGTGCAGGCCTTCGTGTAAATGGAACACCAGCTTGTTCACGTCATGGCGTTCACGGGCCTGACGAATCTGCCACAGGCGATTACGGATCAGCTCGTAGTCGTAATGGGGCGAGCGATCGATTTCCTTCCATTCATCCGCACCGGAAAGACGGTCGTGTTCGCGGCTGGCTTCGTACCATTCTTCGTAGGTTTCTGCGCGCTCGATGGCCCGGTCCAGTTGCTTGAGAGTGCCTTTCATGCAGGTCTCCGCTCATTATTGTCATTGGCTGATGTCAGTATAGCCATGACTGGAGGCCGGGTTTAAGGCTTTGTAGGACAAAAAGAACGCGGCCGAAAAGAAAAGGCCGCGTTTATATGGGCAGAATTGCCTATCAGGCGATCAGCGCAAGCTGATGGGGGCAGGCCGGTCAGCCGGGTAAGGCCCGGGCCACGTCTTCCAGAACCCGGATCATGTTCATGGCACGGAATGGATGGGACAGGGTGAAGGGGGCATTGGGTCGGTTCTGGGAGCTGGGGTATACCACGATGCAGGGTTTGTCCCCTTTGCCGGCGGGAAGATGACGTGCGTCACTGGCGGCGACCAATAATACGTCGGCCTGTCCGGGGTCGGCATTTTCCCAAATAACGCTGCAACGACCATTGATGATGCCCATCATGGAGACAAAGGCGCTGGCAGAGTCATGAGTCAGGCCACTGACGGAGATTTTGCGGTTCATGGTACGTCCCTGTAGAGGTTCCTGAAACCGATGGGCTCGGTGGTTTGGGGGAACGTCGCGATCCCTTGGGGACTGTTGTAGTCAAACCGTGGTGGCACGGGCAAAGCGATAACGACCGGTGGCGGTGGGGTAGATACCGAACGGGATTATGATCCAATGCGCATAAGAGAAAGCCGATAAATTTTGTAAGCTATCTCTTACAAATCGGGCTTGTGCCGGGTGCGGAACTGACCCGGGGTGATGCCGGTATGTCGCTTGAAGCTGCGCTGGAAAGAGCGGATATCCGAGTAGCCCAGGGCTTCGGCAATCTCTGCCTGGGGAGCCGGGCTCTGGCAAAGCAGTTGCCGGGCCCGGTGCAGGCGCACCTCATCCAGCAGCTTTTGCCAGTTGTGGCCTTCATCGGCCAGGCGCCGGTGAAGCGTACGAACATTCATGCCAAGCCGTTCGGCGATGGTTTCCTTGCGGGGCAGGGAATGGCCAATGGCATCCTGGATGCACTGCTTGACCCGCTGGCCCAGGCTGGTTTCCACGCCCAGCTGGTTGAGTTGCTGGATCGCGTGGGCTTCCAGGGTAGACAGCAATAGCGGGTCCGGTTGACGGATGGGTTGTTGCAGCAGGTCCGGTGGGCCGATCAGGGCCGAGCAGGGCTGGGCAAACCGCACCTCGCAGAGAAACACTCGCTGGTATTCCTCCACCAGCGCCGCTCTGGGTCGGGGATGTTCCAGCCAGACCTGGGCCGGGGCCAGTTTTTCATTTCCGGTCAGCCAGCGGGCATAGCGGACCCAGGACCCCAGCACATTGTCGATCAGGTGCTGGCGTGCGGGTTGCTGGACATAGCGGCATTGCCAACGGATGGCCGCCTGATTATCGGTGACTTGCGTGTCGGTGGTGCCCATGTCGCCCACCAGCTTTTCGTAGAGACTGACCTTGGACAAGGCCTCCTGCAACGTGCTGGCGCTCATGGCAATGTAGCCCATCACGTTATAGGAGCCGGGTTGCACGAACTCGGAGGTGTGCAGCCCGAACAGGGGGTCTCTGGCCTGGTGAATCAGTGTGTGCAGCAAGGTCTGGAAGCTGACACCGGGTATGCGGGCATCCGGCTGGCGGATCCGTTCCGCATCCAGGTTGGCAGCCTCCAGTGCCGCAGCAATATCCAGCCCCCGGGCCTCACCGTGGGAGAGATATTGCTGCAGCGCCGCGCTGCAGATTTGCCCCAGGTTATCCATCAATCCAGTTCGAAGGTGATCTGGACCCGGGCGGTGATGTCGGTTTCACCGGGGCGATAGCTGTCGGCGTTTCCGCTTTCCTTGCTGCGAGCCATCATCATCACCGGCTGCGGAGATTGCACGTCCTGCGCATGGATCTGGATGGCCTTGCCCAGTTCCCGATCAGCGGCCTCAGCGATGATGCGGGCGCGCTGGCGGGCGTCGGCCACGGCTTTTTCCAGGGCCCGGTTGGCGAGCTCGTCAGCATTACTGACCTCGGTGCCAGCAGGACGAATGTCGCGTACGCCTTGTTTGGCCAGGCCTTCCAGCAACTGTGTGTAGGTGTCCAGACCGTTGGCGCGGAAGATCACGTCACGGCTGACTTCATGGCCGATGAGTTTGCGTTCAGGCTGGTACTGCCATTGTGGCTGGACGTGCAGGTCACTGGCGCGGACCTGTTTCTCTTCGATGTCCAGGTCATCGGCCAGGTCAAGCATGTCGGCCACCGCGTCATCAACGCGGGACTTCATAGCGGCAATATCATCGCCTTGCTCGCGGGCCGTCGCGGCCACCCGAAAAATATCCGGCTGGGCAGCGATTTCGCCATTGCCGGAAACCGTAATACTGTCGGGTCCGGTGCTGAGCATCTGGTGTGTATCGCTACAGGCGGTAAGGGTCAACGCTCCCAGGGCGATCAGGGATGCGGCGGTGATGCGTTTCATGGACTCTCCTTGTACTGCCGTCCAATCGGCAGGATTCTATTTTGCGTATTTATCACGGGATAACCACCCCAAGGTTTGTGTTTGTGTGAGGGCGCCCATGATTTGGCGCTCAACGGATAACATCCATGGGGTGACTTGGTTGTTCCCGGCTTAGCCCCTATCATCGCAGCTCGCGAAACGGAGGCCATCATGAGTTCAGCCGAGCAACGCATTCGACAGCAATTGGGCGAATTTATTCCCGAGGATCTGGGCGTCAGCCTGGCATCGGTGAATGCCATTGAATCACTGGCGGTGGATGACCGCACCGTCCACGCCCGAATCGTTCTGGGATTTCCGATTGACGGTATCCGTGAGCAATGGATAGCGCAGATTCGGGAGTATCTGGAGCCGGTGCTGGAAGGCCGCGAGCTGGCGTTGACCCTGACGGCGAAGATCATTCCGCATCGGGCCCAGAGCAGCCTGCCGGCGCTGGACCAGGTCGCCAATGTGGTTGCCATCGCTTCCGGTAAAGGCGGGGTGGGGAAATCCACGACGGCGGTGAATCTGGCGTTGGCGCTGCAGGCGGAGGGCGCCCAGGTGGGGCTGCTGGATGCGGATGTGTTTGGCCCCAGCCAGCCGTTGATGCTGGGCTTGCCGGACGGCACTCGTCCAGAGGTTCTTGAAGGCAAGTACTTCGTGCCGGTGGAGGCCTATGGGTTGCAGACCATGTCCATGGGGTACCTGACCACCAAGCAGACCCCGGTGGTCTGGCGGGGGCCGAAAGCCAGTGGCGCGCTGGTGCAAATGATGGAGCAGACCCGCTGGCATGAGCTGGATTATCTGTTGGTGGATCTGCCCCCGGGCACTGGCGATATCCAGCTGACGCTGGCCCAGAAAATTCCCGTCGCCGGTGCGGTTGTGATCACCACGCCCCAAGATATTGCCCTGTTGGATGCCATCAAGGGGGTGGAGATGTTTCGCAAGGTGGATATCCGGGTATTGGGCATTGTGGAAAATATGGCGGTGCACATTTGCAGCCAGTGTGGCCATCAAGAGCATGTGTTCGGCCAGGGCGGCGGTGAAAGGATGGCCCGGGAGTATCACACTGACGTGCTGGCGGCCCTGCCGTTGTCACTGCGGATCCGCGAACAGGCTGACAGCGGCCAACCGGTGGTGGCGGCCTGCCCGGACAGCGAGGAGGCCGGGTTGTACCGGCAGGCCGCCCGCCGTCTCGCGGCCAGGCTGTCATTGACGGAAGCCGGCAAGCGGTCATTTCCCAAAGTGACACAGCATTGAGAAAGGCCGTGAACCCGGCCTGCTGCGTGCGGCGTTTCATGCTGCTACCATTGGCCGCTTGAACGCCAATTACCCCGGAACATTGAGGCGCAATAATGACGATTAAATCGGATCGCTGGATTACCCGTATGGCCGCCGAAAAAGGCATGATCGAGCCCTTCCAGGCCGGCCAGATTCGTGCCGACGAGAATGGCGAAAAAATGATTTCCTACGGCGTGTCCAGCTATGGCTACGATGTGCGCTGCGCGGATGAGTTCAAGGTGTTCACCAATATTCACTCCGCCACGGTGGACCCCAAGGCCTTCGACGAGCGCAGCTTTGTGGATATCAAGGGCGATTACTGCATCATCCCGCCCAATTCCTTTGCACTGGCCCGCACGGTGGAGTACTTCCGCATTCCCCGCAATGTGCTGACCATCTGCCTGGGCAAGTCTACCTATGCCCGTTGCGGCATTATCGTCAATGTGACGCCGCTGGAGCCGGAGTGGGAAGGGCATGTGACGCTGGAATTTTCCAATACCACTACCTTGCCGGCGAAGATCTATGCCCATGAAGGGGTGGCACAGATGCTGTTTTTCGAGTCCGATGAGATGTGCGAAACGTCCTACATGGACCGGGGCGGGAAATATCAGGGGCAGCGCGGTGTGACCCTGCCGCGGGCGTAAAGCCAGCCGGCTGAGCTTGCCATGGGAGCGTCGCCAGCGACGCTCCCGAACAGACGTTATCCGCTGACTTGATCCGGGCCGGCGTAATCAATCATGATCAGTTCCGCCTTGAGCAGGGTGCTTTCAATGTGCCTGGCTTTCACCACCATGTAATCCAGGCTTGGCGCTACCCAGAACAGGGTGCGACGCTTTTCCTTGCTGTCTCCCTCACGCTTTTTCTCCACCAGCAGGGTATCGATCTTGCCCAGTGGGGTGTCGATTTCTTCCCGGTCGATGATTTCGAAATGGTGGGTACGGAGTTTGTCGCCGTAGGCACTGGTGACCTTGTAGGCCTTGTCACCGGTGGCAAACACGCAGCGCCCGCGGAGCAGAATGGTCAGCTCATCCAGGGTGTTTTCCGGGATTTCCAGGCTTTCCTGATCGTCTTCCGATTCGTTGTGGACCATGGGCGGATCCCACTGAAAATCCATGTGATGGTAGCGGTGCTGGCCGAAGCCCTTGAACTCGTGCACATAGTGGGTGGTCCGGGGCTGGCAGTCGCGCCAATGGAAATAGCTCTCTTCCGTGTTGGTGAGCAGGAACGACTTGGCCTTGAGCAGCATGCGGTAATAGTCTTTGCCCTCGGCAGGCTCCAGGACCAGATCGGCCTTGACGGGGGTAGGCAGTTTATTCACATAAATGCGGAATTCAGCGGCGAAGGGAGCCAGTGGTTCGGCGGAGGCAAGGCTGCTGGTTATCAATAGCAGGGCAAGTAATATCCGTTGCACCGTTATAATCCTTCCATAGATTGCAGTGTCATCACGTGGTCGCCATCACTGTTTTCCTGCAAGAGTTGCACAAGCAGGTAGTCATGCTGTGGCGCAAACCACATATAGGTCTGTCGTTTGCTGTTGGCGCCCCGCTGGCGTTGTACTTTTACGGTTTCAATCCGCTGGCCGTCAATCTCCAGGGATTCTTCGCCGACTACCCGGTAACGGTGGTTTTCCAGGGAGCGCTCGTCAGCCACCTGTAACTTGATGTCCTGTTGCCCTGCTTGCAGGGAGCACTGCAAGGCCAGAGAGACAGACAGCTCGTCTGTCGCTTCATCGGTGATCGGATAGCTTCGCGTGGGTTTGTCGGTGCGTTCGCTGGCGGCGACACCGGCTTCCCGGTCCAGATGCAGCTTGGCTTCCTTCACCCGGCCCAACCCGCGCCGATAGTAGCCGTAGTAGGTGCTCTCGGGAATGCACTGCTGCCAGTCAAACAGGGTGGTTTCACGGATTTCGCCCAGCCAGTTCTTGGCTTGGACCTGCATTTCCCACAGGCCGTTTTTTACCGGCTTGAGCGTTCGGGTAGCGGTGACCGTAAAGGGAATGCCCTCGCTTTTGAGATGGTAATCCAGCGTGAAGGGGGCCACCGGCGGTCCGGCGTGGCTGGCCGGCGCCACCAGGGCCAGCATCAGCAGAAGGCTGCTAGACCAGTTGATAACCCTGTTCAGGGAGGGGTTTGCCATCCAGCTTGACTCCGTCGTGATCCAGTTCCAGGCGCTGTTCGGCGCGCCATTGCAACACCAGAGGATAAAGCAGGTGTTCGCGTTGTTGTACGCGTTTGGACAAGGAATCAACGGTATCGTTCGCAAGCACGTCCAGGGGAGCCTGGGCGATCAGTGGGCCACCATCCAGCTCTTCGGTCACGAAATGGATAGAGCAGCCATGTTGTGAATCGCCGGCTTCCAGAGCGCGGGCATGGGTATGTAGCCCGCGATATTTGGGCAACAGGGAAGGATGGATGTTTATCAGTTGTCCAGCATAGTGGCGCACAAACAGGGGCGAGAGAATGCGCATGAACCCGGCCAGTACCACCGTGCCGGGCTGATAATGATCCAGGGCCGTTATCATGGCCTGGTCAAAGGCTTCCCGGCTGTCGTACTGGCGGTGGTCCAGGACTTCGGTGGCAATGCCGGCATGCCGGGCACGGCTCAGGCCGCCGGCATCGGCACGGTTGGACAGCACCACGGCGATTTCCGCATTCAGGCGGCCACTATCGATGGCCGCCATAATGGCCTGCAGATTGGTGCCGGAGCCGCTGATCAGGACAGCAAGGCGGTGCGTCACTCTGCCAGGCCTTCCAGTACCACTTCCGGTTCCCCTTCACCGGCCTGTATTTCTCCCATCAGGAAAGCCACTTCGCCTTCGGCTTCCATGAGCGCCAGGGTGGCATCCACCTGGTCTGCGGGGACGGCAATGACCATGCCCACACCACAGTTGAAGGTACGGTACATCTCGAAAGCGGGTACCTGGCCTTCCTGTTGCAGCCACTGGAACACGGCAGGGAATTCCCAGCTACGGGTATCAATGACCGCACGGGTATTCTCCGGCATGACCCGGGGCAGGTTTTCCGGCAGACCGCCACCGGTAATATGGGCAAGGGCGTGGACCGGTACCTGCTCCAGCAGTTTCAGCAAGGGCTTTACATAGATGCGCGTGGGGGCCAGCAGATGTTCCATCAGGGGTTGGCCGTCCAGGTCAATATTGATGTCGGATTGGGCCATGATGCGGCGGATCAATGAGTAGCCATTGGAGTGGGGGCCGGAGGAGGCCAGGCCAATGAGCTTGTCGCCAGCTTGTACCTTGCTGCCGTCCAGCACTCCGTCCTTTTCCACCACGCCCACGCAGAAGCCGGCCAAATCGTAATCTTCACCTTCATACATGCCGGGCATTTCCGCGGTTTCGCCACCAATCAGGGCGCACCCGGCCATTTCACAGCCTTCGCCGATGCCGGTCACCACGCTGGTGGCAGTGTCCACATCCAGTTTGCCGGTGGCGTAGTAGTCGAGGAAAAACAGTGGCTCGGCGCCGCCGACGATCAGATCGTTGACGCACATGGCCACCAGATCGATGCCCACCTTGTCATGGCGACCGGTATCAATGGCCAGGCGCAGCTTGGTGCCGACCCCGTCGGTTCCGGCCACCAACACCGGGTTCTTGTAGCGGCTGGGCAGCTCGCAAAGGGCGCCGAAGCCACCCAGACCGCCCAGCACCTCGGGACGACGGGTGCGTTTGGCCACAGGGGCAATACGTTTTACCAGCTCGTTACCAGCGTCGATATCGACGCCGGCGTCACGGTAGGTCAGCGGCCGTTTCTGATCGGTCATGGGGGGCTCCGGATTGGTGAAGGCGCGTATTTTAAGGGCGGGGGACCCATCTTTCCACCGCTGTCTTCACCTGAAAATCCGGTTCGCGTGGTGGGAGGGAATAAGTGATAATAGCGCGCTTGAATTTTCAGGTTGGAATGGGCGGTCATGCGTTTTCTTGGAATCGTGGCATTGTTGTTGGGATTGTGTCTGGTGGCCCGGGCAGAGTCCCTGAATACGGTTGTGCAGTCCGTGGATGGCCGTGGCGACAGCGAGCGCCAGCAGGCCTTGCAGCAGGGGCTCAGGGATATGCTGGTACGGCTGAGTGGCAAGCAGCAGGTGCTTGATCAGCCAGTGACAGAGCAGGCACTGGCCCAGCTGGATCGCTGGGTGACCCGTTACGATTATGACGGCGACAACCTGGTGATCCGCTATGACACCCGGGGGCTGATGGATTTCATGGCCTCGGAAGGTGCTTCGGTCTGGGGATTTCCGCGTCCCCAGGTACTGATATGGCTGGTGGATCAAGGCGCCGGGCGCGGTGAACTGGTGGCCGGCGATCATGCCCTGCGCGAGACACTGGTCGGCGAAGCCAGGCGGCGGGGGTTGTCCCTGGTGGTGCCGGAATGGGATAGCCAGGACCGCAGTGCGGTTACCGTGGCGGATATCCGTGGCCGTTTCGATGGTCAGTTACTCGCCGCTTCCGAGCGTTATCCCCATGAACTGGTGGTCGCTGCCGTGATGTATCGAGGCTCGCCGACCAAGGTCAGCTGGCGTGTACTGCAAGACCAGAAGACTCTGGATCAGGGCCGCGAGGAAAGCGCGTCCGCCGGGGAGGCTGTGAAGACGCTGGTGGATGCGGTCACTGACCAGCTCGCCCAGCGTTATTCGGTGGCCAGCAGTGCGTCCCGGGGGCTTACCCTGCTGGAGGTTGAGCGGGTGGACGCGCTGGCAGACTGGCACCAGTTGCAGGGCTTTCTGGCCGGGCTGAGCGGCATGCGGTCCGTGTCACTGGTGCAGGTGTCAGATCAGGGTGTGACCTTCGGCCTGGACTTCGGTGCCAGCGATTCCCAACTCCGCAGTTTGCTGGAACTTTCCCGTCAATTACGCCCCTGTCCGGACGATGCGGTCGCCGGGCCGCAGTGGCGCTACTGCTGGCGCTCCTGATTCATGAGCGCACAGCTGCCCCTGGCGCTGCAACTGCGTGAGGGAAATGATTTGTCGAACTTCCTTCCCGGGCCCAATGGGGCTGTGCTGGCCGGTGTCCGTGAAGTGGTACTGGGCGATGACCGCCAGGCCTTTGTCTGGGGGGGGGCACAACAGGGCAAAAGTCATCTGCTGGAAGGGGCCGTTCGCCTGGCCCAGCGGCAAGGGCTGGATGCCTGTCTGCTGCCTGCCAGCGAGCTGCTGCCACTGGTCCCGGCGGTGCTGGAGTCCATGGAACAGTTTGATCTGTTGGCGCTGGATGACTGCCAGCGTTTTGCAGGTGATGCGGCCTGGGAAGAAGCCCTGTTTCACCTCTACAACCGTCTGATGGCGAGGGGAGGGCGCCTGCTGGTAACCGCTGATGCGTCCCCGACTGCCGCAGGCCTGTTGTTGCCGGATCTGGCCACCCGGCTGGCCGCCGGCCCGGTATACAGAATGTCCCCCTTGGTTGATGAGGACCTGCAGGCCCTGTTGCAGGCGCGAGGCAGAGCCCGTGGACTGAGAATCGAGCAGGATGTTGCTCACTATATTGCCATGCGCAGTGAAAGAAGCCCCGGTGCGCTGATGGCGCTGCTTGACCGTCTTGACCGGATGGCCCTCGCGCAACAACGCTCGGTCACTATTCCCTTTGTCAAGGATGCGCTGGGGTGGTAAAAAGGGGCGCTTAACGAAGAAGCAACAGTTTGATACGCAAGTAACCGGTATATTGATGTTTACTTACATCAGGTTACGTTTTCGGTGGTTCGTGTATCGCCGGACTTTGGATCCAGATTAGAACAATAACGCCAGGCACAAAAAAGCCTGCAGGAGCACAACATGCGCCACATCGCGCTTTGGCAATCCCTTGTTGGCTGCGCCCTTATTCTCGCGGCCGCCTCTTCCCAGGCCACTGTCTACAAGATCGAGACCACGGATGATGTGGCGGTTTCTGTGGAACGTGTTGTCTACGATGAAACTGATGCCCCCGAATTCTCACCGGAAGACAGCTATTACAAGGTGACGCCGCAATCGAGCGGTGGCCTTTGCAGCTTGCGTGAAGCTATCTATGCCATCAACTACCAGGTTTCTGTCGGCGCCTGCGAGGCAGGCACGGGTAACGACACCATTCGCTTGCTTGAGGGTGAGACCTATCTGTTGACGGAGGGGGAGCTTCCCGTGGGGGGGCTGAAAGTCAAGCTTGTTGATCAAACAAAAGAAATTTTGGACCCCGAATGTACTGAAGACATTCCGGCTGATTGTGAGCTGATTGATATCGTTGTGAAAGTGCCGGTCGATCTTGAGGAAGGTGATGACACTGCCATTTCCCCCAACATCAGGGTCGATGTGTTTCTCGACACCTTTGAAGAGCCGGAAGAAAAAGAGAAGCCTGTTATCTCTGCTGCCGGCAATAGCCGCTTGTTCCGCCTGGATCGCGGTTCCCTGACTCTCGGCAATCTTGTTTTGCAGGATGGCTCAGCCAATAACGAAGTCGACCCGGCAGACAGAAACGGGGGATTGATTCTGGCCAATGGTGGTCTTGGCTTCTCGGAGAATCTGGAGTTGCGCGGCGGCCAGGCAGTCAACGGCGGCGCGATCTACCTCGATAAAGGCGCCAACCTGGTTTTCCCGGAAAGCGCTCTCTTCGAGGATAATGTGGCCAGCGGCAACGGAGCTGTGATCGCCACGTCTGCCGAGTTTGCCGGTGAGATCACCGGCCATCGGTTTTACATGACAGGGAATGAGTCCCAGTCCGATGGCGGCCTGTTCTATCTGGATGGCGATGAAGACAACACGATGGCCGTTGATCTGACCAATGGCACCATCACTAACAATGTGGGTGGCGTGATTCAATTGGTGGCGCCAAAGCATCAACTGGTCATGCAAAACATGACCCTTGCCTTTAACGATGGCCTGGCGCTTTACCTGGACGAGGCGGAGCTGGACGTTCCGGAAGACCCGGAAACGGATCCACCGGAACCGACCAGCACCGCCTTTATTGTCAATACTGTGATGGTGGGTAACAGCAGTGGTGCGTGTGCGGGAACGGCCCTGGATGGTACAGACGACGCTGACGCCAGGCTGCTCTACACCATTACTGACGATGCCGCCTGCCCCTTGCCCCGTGAGCAGACAGAGGGAACACCGGTCACATCCGATCCCAACGGTGCCTCGGCAGAGGTGCTGCTCGGCTGGGATGAGACGGCCGGCTCTCGTCGCGTCTGCACCGGCACCGGTCAGGGAAGCTGTATGCCTATCCCTGCCGACGAGCTGGGCGGGAACTTCCCGGGCTTTCTGCCCAATCCGGAGCCTGCCGGCCTGGATCCTGCAATGTCGGCGGCCACTCCCAGTCTGTTTGACCGCGGAAACCCGGAAACCGTCGACCAGTGTGCCAAAGAAGACATGCGTGGTGAGTCCCGTGGTGGTGCCGGGGGGCGTTGTGATGTGGGCGCAGTGGAATTCCTTCGTGCGCTGGCGCAACCGGATGAGGTTGAGTTGATTAGCGGGCGAACCGTGCTGGGTGACGTGCTGAGCAATGACATGAACGACACCCGGGTGGATTGCGGTCGTCTTGAGCCGATCATTGTTGATGAGGGCACCTGTGCCGCCAGTGATGAGGTCTGCCTGGAGCAGCAAGTGCTCAATCGCTGCATGACAATTATTGTTGCGCCTGAGCGTGGCATGGCATCGGTGGAAATCGATGATCAGGGATACCCGCGTGTCCGTTATACCCCTGCCAGCAGTTTTCATGGTGTGGACAGTCTGGCATACGTGGTGGTAGCAGAAGCCTTTGCAGGTGGAACGGATCTTGGCCTGCAAATTGGCGAAGATGTTAATTTTGTTGCCGAGCCAGCCACTGGTTTGACGGAGTCCAAGAGTATTCTGGATGGAAGCAGTGGTGGTTCCGTGCCGGCTCTGACTCTGCTGATGCTGGTTGTAGGTGGATTACTGCGTCGTTGGCGTGCAGGCATCGTTGCCTGTGCGATGACTGTATCGGGCACGGCACTGGCAGCGGATATCGAGGTGAACTCCCTGCTGGATCATAACCCGCCGATTCCCAATGATGGCCTCTGCACACTGCGTGAAGCCTTGGCAAATGCCGCCACTTTCAGCAGCCCGGATTGTGAATTTGGCGCCAAAGGCGAAGATCGCATTCTCCTGCCTGCGGGGGAAATCCAGCTGGTGGATACGCTGTTGATCCAAGGTGGCAGTGTGGAGTTGGTGGGCAAAGGGGTTCGCAATGCGGACGATGCGGACCCGGCGGATGAGGATACCATCACCCGCATCATCGGCGATGGACAGAGCCGATTGTTTGAGGTTCGGGCACCGGTGAGTAACGGGCACCCCAGCGTGGCGTTTCGCTATCTGACGCTGGAAGATGGCAATGCCTCCGTACCAGGAGCGACGCCTGTTGGTGATCAGGGATTCGGTGGAGCCATCATTACCGGTGGCTCGGTGGTATTTGACCGGGTTGTTCTCCAGAACAACCGGGCAGATCGTGCTGGTGGGGTGATCTATGTGCGGGCCAATGCCGGCAATGAAAAACAGGTGTCCTTCAACCGTGCCTATGTGACCGGGAATGAGGCGGTGCTGTCCGGTGGCGTTATGGCAACCACGGCGCAGAATGGGGAGAGCTTCCGGTTTGCCGCTGTGGACACCACGTTTGAAAACAATAGTGCCGGTACTGAGGGCGGAGCCTTTGATTTGAATGTTCCCACCGGGAATTTCATAGCGTTTTCCAACTCTACGTTTGTGAATAACAGTGCACCGCAGGGGTCGGCTCTGGATCTGGGGGGCGTTGATATCAATGTTCGCCTGATGAATCTGACTTTTGTGAATAATGCTCCGGGGAATGGCATTGAGTTAGGTGATTCTGAAGCCTCGGTCAGTCTGGCTAACAGCATTGTGGCTGCCAGCGGCACCAGTTGTTCGACAGGTACCGGGGAATTGCGCGATAGCCTGTATAACCTGTTTTCCGACGCTGCCTGTGTTGCAAGTGGTACAGCTGAAAACAATGATGATGGGGCAGGTGGAAACGCGGGCATGTCCACTGACCTTGATGGTGAGGCAGGCACTTCAACGGATTATACGCCCCCGTACCTTGCTGCTGAGGACCTGAGCGATCCATTGATCATTGATGCCGGCAACGATGAAGACGATCTGCAATCCGGTACATCGACCCCGCTGCGCTGTCGCGCGACGGACTTGCGCGGTATTGCCAGAACGTCCGGGGGGCGTTGTGACCGGGGGGCATTCGAGTATCAACAAATTACTGCTTCAGATGATGAGGCTAATAACCAGCGCGCGCCAGATCGCCGCGTTCTGGTCGACATTTTTGAGAATGATTTGCCCAGCGATGGCGCTGAGATCCAGCTCCTTGATGAAAACGATGTGTTCCTGAATGACCGTTTCGTTTTCACTCCGGCACAGCTTGATGTGGTTGGCGAGGACGAAGAAGTGAACCCGGCCGCCGGCTCCTACACGTATGACCCGGCCACAGATCGTTATGTTCTGGGCGGGAGTGGCACCCAGGCTGATGGCACGACCATCGAATTTGTCTGGGAGTTTTATAGCGAATCCGTGGATGGCTACGATGTGAAATGTGGCGAGCCGCTGCCCCAGCGTTTTATCAATCGCAACCCGGACGAGTATGAAGATGGGGATGTGGCAAAGAATTGTATCGTTCTGTTCACTCCTTCAAACCAGGGCTTCATTCCTGACTCGGTAGACCCCACTAAGGATGCGGTTTGTGAAGCTCTCGAAGATGATGAGACAGACACGCCCCGTCTGTTTTTCCTTTACAACTTTGAAGACAGTGCAACCCCGGCTCAGCAATCCTCCGATGCTTCTGTGAGTATGAGCATCACCAACAAGGCACCCAGTATCACTGGCCAGACCCGAGGCAGCCGTCCTGGAGAGTCGGTGACCTTCAAGATTACCGCTGAGGATCCTGATGGCGACGAAAATTCCATCAATTGGGCAACCCTTAGAATCAAGGATGAGCCCAGTTTCACTAAGCGGAATAGCGAGACGGGCAGTGCTCAGGGTACGGGGATTATCATCGATTCTGTTGCGCGTACCGTGACCTATATCCCTGATAGTAACTTCAGCCCGTTCAAGGACAGCTTTACTCTTGAAGTGGAAGACAAGTGCGGTAGCACGTCGTCGGCGGCCACATTTACCATCACCTACCCGGGTGAGCAGGAAGACAACAGCGCGGGTAGCTGGAGTCTTGGCCTGCTCTCCGGCCTGCTATTACTGTTCTGGCGTCGTCGACGCTTTGCGGCGGCGTAGCAGACCTCGCCGCAATAGTTCCCAGATCAGTCCACCGGCCAACATGCTGGCCAGTAAAAGCAACAGTTTGGGGATGTCCACCAGTGTCCAGAAAAGGATATCGATGCTGGTGGGCTCCAGATTCTGAAGCACGATAATGGCCAACAGCAGCACTGCCAGAATCTGCAAGGCCCCTACGGGGTGGGTCACCAGCCAACGCCCTGTTGTCTTGCCACCACGGGCCAACCGAGAGGGCTTGTGTTCTCTGCGCTCATCCATGTCAGACTCCTTGTTTGATTGAATCACTCTCTTTCTTCATCCCCATCATGCCAGCCTCGATGGCTATGACCAGACCTCGGCTTTGGTCTTACTCGTACCCATTGTGCGGCATGCCTATAATAGTCGCGTGGTGGAAAGGAGAAGTGAATGGATATCAGTGCAGGTTGGGATCTGGTGGTGATTGGCAGTGGGCCGGCGGGTGAAGCGGCGGCCATGCAGGCGACAAAGAAAGGCCTGCGTGTGGCCATTGTCGAGGATCAGAAATCTCTGGGTGGAAATTGTACACACTGGGGGACGATCCCTTCCAAGGCGCTTCGTCACCTGGTACGCCAGGTGATTCGTACCCAGCGCAATCCGTTGCTGCGCGGCATCCTCAATCCCCGGGAGGTCCGTTGGCAGGATCTGATCACCCGAACCCGAGAAGTGATTGATTCCCAGGTCCAGGTGCGTACGGATTTCTATATTCGTAACCGGGTGACCGTTTTCGGAGGGCGGGGAGAGCTGCTCAGCAACAACGAAGTGAAAGTGCAGGATCGGGAAGGGCGACTGCATCTGCTGACAACCCGTAATGTGGTCATTGCCACCGGCTCAAGGCCCTATCACCCGGATGACGTGAATTTCGACCATCCACGGATTTACGACTCCGATACCATTCTGACCATGGACCATACTCCAAGGCATATCATTATCTACGGGGCCGGGGTGATCGGGTCGGAGTATGCCTGCATTTTTACCGGGCTGGGGATTCGGGTCGATCTGGTGAATTCACGCCAGCATCTGTTGGACTTTCTGGATACAGAAATTTCTGACGCGCTGAGTTATCACTTGCGTGAGCAGGGCTGCACGATTCGTCAGGATGAAGAATACAAACGGGTTGTCGCCGATGATCATGGTGTCACTCTGGAGCTGCAGTCCGGCAAGAAACTGCGGGCGGATGCCGTGCTGTGGTGTAACGGCCGGTCCGGTAACACCCAGGACATGGGATTGGAAACCTTTGGCCTGAAAGCCAACAGCCGTGGTCAGCTGCAGGTTAATGAGCGTTATCAGACAGAAGTCGACGGGATCTATGCCGTCGGTGATGTGGTGGGGTGGCCTTCACTGGCAAGTGCCTCCTACGATCAGGGGCGTTTCTGCGCGGCGGCCATCGCCGGAGATGAAGTGCGGCAAGTGACCGATGTGCCCACCGGGATTTATACCATCCCGGGGATCAGTAGCGTGGGGCGCACAGAGCAGGAACTCACCGAAGCCAAAGTCCCCTATGAAGTCGGGCAGGCCTTCTTCCGCAATCTGGCCAGGGCACAGATTACCGGTGAGCGAGTGGGCATGCTCAAAATCCTCTTTCACCGGGAAACCCTGGCCGTGCTGGGCATTCATTGCTTTGGTTATCAAGCCATGGAGATCGTGCACGTGGGTCAGGCAATCATGCGCCAGCCCGGTGAGCTGAACACCCTGGAGTATTTCATCGATACGACCTTCAACTATCCGACCATGGCAGAAGCGTATCGGGTGGCAGCGATCAACGGGATCAACCGGATAAGGCGGTGAAGTAATTAATAATGAATAGTGAATAATTAATAGCTGCGCGGGTCAGTCTTCACTGAGACTCAACGCAAGAGGCCGCGCCCAAGTGCTGACCGCGGCCTTTTGCATTTCAGAAATCTTACGGGCTATATCGCGCGTTATTAACTATTAATTCTTAACTATTCATTATCTCTGTTGCTTTCCCGCCTCCATAAAGAATTCCCTATTACGCTGTCGTGACTGACTGCTTTTCCGTATCAGCACATAGGTGGCGCCACTGCCGCCCTGATTCTGGGGGGCGGAGTGGTAGGCAAGGACCAGATGGCTTTCCTCAAGCCAATGCATGACATAGCTCTTGAGAAAGCCCGGGCGTTCACTGTGCACGCCTTTGCCATGACTGATCAGGACGGAACGTAAGCCTTGCTCGTGGGCTTTCACAAGAAAGGTTTGCACCCGGTCTCGGGCGTCCATCAAACGTACCCGGTGCAGGTCCAGCACGTCCTGGGCGTCGTACTTTCCCAGTCGTAATTTACGGTAAACCCCTTCCTGAACACCGTTTTTCTTCACACCGACTATGTCGGTGGGGCCAACGGGAGGAACCTGTTCCGGTACAGTGAGGGGATTGTTGTCCTTGCGATCATCCATGGCAGCGGCGCGGCGAAGCTGTTCGCGCAGGCTGTCCGGTCGCTTGGCGCGGGGCAGAGTTGCCCGATTATCCGGCTTGATCGGTGTCACATCCGCCATTTCCTGGCGGAACAGATCATCGTCATTGGTGGCCATGGGACTGCTCCACAAAACCCGTTAGTTCATGCTTGCATGGTACACAAAGCGGGCAGAAACTGGCAGTGAGCCCCTTCCCGAGAGGTAGTTATGGAGCGACGACGTTTCCGCAGGCCTCGACTGAGACTCAATGTGCAGGCTTCCATCCACCGACAGCCCGTGGGGCATGTTCTCAATCTGACCGATGTGACCGGTCGGGGTACGCCGCCACAAGGCTGCCAGCCCCTGCTGCTGCAATTACCCCTGACTTTATCGGGTTGCCGTGAATTGACGGTGATGGCGGAGCCCCGCTGGCATGATTATTTACCCAATGGGCATTGGCGTGGCGGATTCAAACTGCAGTCGGATGCAAAAACCGCCGCCGCATTGACCACCCTTGCCAGCCGTTACGGTGATAATTAGTCAAAAAGGGGGAACCAGGGCCTCATCCGTGAAGCCCGGTTTTCAGACCATGAGGCGAATGCCTCAGGGGAAGAAACGCGTTTCAGTAAGGGCGTGAATCGCGACCGTCGCGTGATTCACTTTTTTCCTCTGAATCGTGCCGATGTCGCTTGGCATCGCGTTTGCGACGTTCACGTTCGGCGCGCTTGTGCTCTTCTTTCCAATCGTCCGGTTCATAGTCATCAAAATGTCGACGACCCATGGTGCTGCTCTCTTTCCAGAATTAAAGGGGTACTCAGTGCTTTATATAGCATTAATCCAGAGAGGGGAGAAGGGGGAAACCCCCGAATAACACCTTGCGTGCTCAGCGTGGTGTGAAGGGGGCAGGGGCTATATTTTCTGGCGACGGACAGGGGGGGGCT
>NZ_LWEJ01000180.1:0-3544 GCF_001635525.1 Alcanivorax sp. HI0007 | reverse complement strand
GGGTTTCACACCTCGGTCCCCCTTGAGGGGATGGCAGCGCGAGCGCTGCGAGGTAGGGAGAGTGGATCACCGTGATCCTGAATAAAACAAAAAACCCCCGACACTTTCGTGACGGGGGTTTTCTGTTTTATTTAAGAGCCTGACGATGACCTACTCTCACATGGGGAGACCCCACACTACCATCGGCGATATGTCGTTTCACTTCTGAGTTCGGCATGGGATCAGGTGGTTCCAACACTCTATGGTCGTCAGGCAAACTGGTTTAGCTATCCACGCGGGCATCGCTAAATTAGGTTGCCTTACCGGTGTACTACACTGCTCACCGGCAAAGCCAAATGGGAACGAGAAGTTTGCTAGTCAATGCTGCAAGCGTCCAATCTCTGACACCGTCTCTTTGCGGTCCTAGCTCTTGGAGCCGAAGACTGCTTTGGTGTTATATAGTCAAGCCTCACGGGCAATTAGTACTGGTTAGCTTCACGCCTTACAACGCTTCCACACCCAGCCTATCAACGTTGTGGTCTTCAACGGCCCTTCAGGGGAATCAAGTTCCCAGGGAGATCTCATCTTGAGGGAGGCTTCCCGCTTAGATGCTTTCAGCGGTTATCCCGTCCGAACGTAGCTACCCGGCAATGCCACTGGCGTGACAACCGGAACACCAGAGGTTCGTCCACTCCGGTCCTCTCGTACTAGGAGCAGCTCCTCTCAAATCTCCAACGCCCACGGCAGATAGGGACCGAACTGTCTCACGACGTTCTAAACCCAGCTCGCGTACCTCTTTAAATGGCGAACAGCCATACCCTTGGGACCGGCTTCAGCCCCAGGATGAGATGAGCCGACATCGAGGTGCCAAACACCGCCGTCGATATGAACTCTTGGGCGGTATCAGCCTGTTATCCCCGGAGTACCTTTTATCCGTTGAGCGATGGCCCTTCCATACAGAACCACCGGATCACTAAGACCTGCTTTCGCACCTGCTCGACTTGTAGGTCTCGCAGTCAAGCACCCTTCTACCTTTACGCTCGTTGCACGATGTCCGACCGTGCTGAGGGTACCTTTGTGCTCCTCCGTTACTCTTTGGGAGGAGACCGCCCCAGTCAAACTACCCACCACACAATGTCCCCGATCCAGATAATGGACCTAGGTTAGAACCTCAAACATGCCAGGCTGGTATTTCAAGGACGACTCCACGATGACTAGCGTCACCGCTTCAAAGTCTCCCAGCTATCCTACACAAGCAGGTTCAAAGTCCACTGTGAAGCTATAGTAAAGGTTCACGGGGTCTTTCCGTCTAGCCGCGGGTACACAGCATCTTCACTGCGATTTCGATTTCACTGAGTCTCGGGTGGAGACAGCGCCCCCATCATTACGCCATTCGTGCAGGTCGGAACTTACCCGACAAGGAATTTCGCTACCTTAGGACCGTTATAGTTACGGCCGCCGTTTACCGGGGCTTCGATCAAGAGCTTCGCCGAAGCTAACCCCATCAATTAACCTTCCGGCACCGGGCAGGCGTCACACCCTATACGTCCGCTTACGCGTTTGCAGAGTGCTGTGTTTTTAATAAACAGTTGCAGGGGCCTTTTCACTGCGACCGCCAATAGCTCAGAGAGCAAGTCTCGTCACCGTCAGCGGCGTACCTTCTCCCGAAGTTACGGTACAATTTTGCCTAGTTCCTTCACCCGAGTTCTCTCAAGCGCCTTAGAATACTCATCCCAACCACCTGTGTCGGTTTGGGGTACGGTTCCTTATAACCTGAAGCTTAGAAGATTTTCCTGGAAGCATGGCATCAACCACTTCCCGGTCACAAAGGACCAGTGGTCTCGACTCTCAGCCTTAAGGTGCCGGATTTGCCTAACACCTCAGCCTACAGCCTTTCCCCGGGACAACCAACGCCCGGTAGGCATAGCCTTCTCCGTCTCTCCATCGCAGTTATAAGAAGTACGGGAATATTAACCCGTTTCCCATCAGCTACGCATTTCTGCCTCGCCTTAGGGGCCGACTCACCCTGCGCCGATTAGCGTTGCGCAGGAAACCTTGGTCTTTCGGCGTGGGGGTTTTTCACCCCCATTATCGTTACTCACGTCAGCATTCGCACTTGTGATACCTCCAGCATGCTTCTCAACACACCTACACGGGCTTACACAACGCTCCCCTACCCAGCAGAACAAGTCTGCTGCCGCAGCTTCGGTATCCAGTTTGAGCCCCGTTACATCTTCCGCGCAGGCCGACTCGACTAGTGAGCTATTACGCTTTCTTTAAAGGGTGGCTGCTTCTAAGCCAACCTCCTAGCTGTCTGAGCCTTCCCACATCGTTTCCCACTTAACTGGAATTTGGGGACCTTAGCTGGCGGTCTGGGTTGTTTCCCTCTTCACGACGGACGTTAGCACCCGCCGTGTGTCTCCCGGATAGTACTCACTGGTATTCGGAGTTTGCATCGGTTTGGTAAGTCGGGATGACCCCCTAGCCGAAACAGTGCTCTACCCCCAGTGGTATTCGTCCGAGGCGCTACCTAAATAGCTTTCGGGGAGAACCAGCTATCTCCGAGCTTGATTAGCCTTTCACTCCGATCCACAGGTCATCCGCTAACTTTTCAACGGTAGTCGGTTCGGTCCTCCAATGCGTGTTACCGCATCTTCAACCTGCCCATGGATAGATCGCCCGGTTTCGGGTCTAATCCCAGCAACTAAACGCCCTATTAAGACTCGGTTTCCCTACGGCTCCCCTAAACGGTTAACCTCGCTACTGAAATTAAGTCGCTGACCCATTATACAAAAGGTACGCCGTCACCCCACAAAGAGGGCTCCGACTGCTTGTACGTACACGGTTTCAGGTTCTATTTCACTCCCCTCTCCGGGGTTCTTTTCGCCTTTCCCTCACGGTACTGGTTCACTATCGGTCAGCCAGGAGTATTTAGCCTTGGAGGATGGTCCCCCCATGTTCAATCAGAGTTTCACGTGCTCCGACCTACTCGATTTCACCTGATCAGATTTTCGGATACGGGGCTATCACCCACTATGGCCGGCCTTCCCAGACCGTTCTCCTAATCTTTCACAGACTTAAGGGCTAATCCGCGTTCGCTCGCCGCTACTGACGGAATCTCAATTGATTTCTGTTCCTACGGGTACTTAGATGTTTCAGTTCCCCGCGTTCGCCTCGCATACCTATGTATTCAGTATGCGATACCTGCCTTATGACAGGTGGGTTTCCCCATTCGGAAATCTCCGGATCAAAGGTTGTTTGCTACCTCCCCGAAGCTTATCGCAAGCTACAACGTCCTTCATCGCCTCTGGCTGCCAAGGCATCCACCGTGTACGCTTAATCACTTGACTATATAACCCAAAACAGTCTCTTCACTGCCCGCCTTTCGACTGACAACTCCAATCCCGTCCAGGTTGTTCATCGTGATAACGATTCACCATAAAGACACAAGTGTCAGAGATACTTCTTAGACGCTTGCGTATTCATTGAATACTTGGACTTCTCATTTCCCAAATTTTTAAAGAGCTTCTTATACCATCAGATATAAGACAGATTAAAAAACCGG
>NZ_LWEJ01000179.1:0-2963 GCF_001635525.1 Alcanivorax sp. HI0007 | reverse complement strand
AGGTGATGCAACGGCGGTTGAGCCACTGGCGAGCGTTCTTGAGAAACCGGGCAATGTGGTATGGCCTCCAATCCTGATCAGCGGCGTAAGTCAGAGTGATCATCGCGGCGCAGTAGCCAGATGGAATGGTGTCCTGATGGATGCTCGCAGAGGTGGTTACGGCCTTGGACATCTTGCGGAGACGTGCATCGTGCACATTGATCGAGAACTGGCCGTCCTTGAACTGGGGGAACGTGTCACTTGTTGAATTATTGACAAGCCCAGAGGGCGCGCGGGGTGTGCGCGTCCTCGCGTCCGCATCCCCCTCCCGCACGCCTACTGATTGATACGCATAATGTATATCTGGACTCATTAGAAACCCTGTCAATCACCCTGTAGAGGGAATTTAATTGCCCCTTTAGAGCCAAGTCAATCCTATGGAGTGAAAATATGGGTTATATTTGCCCTCAAAGCACAAATGAGGGTTACCAGAATGGCTCTAGGAGAGAATTTAAAGCGCCTGAGGAAGCTTGCAGGGTTAACTCAGGGGGAGCTGGCAGCAGTAGCAGACATGAAGCTGGGGCACATATCGAAACTTGAGCGCAACGAGACTGATGCCAAGGTATCGACCATCCATAAACTGATGGAAGCACTGAACTGTAGCGCCAACGATTTACTGCACGTGAAAGGTGAAGCCGGACTGTCTCAGATGCTGGAACGAGCTATATCAGCTGCAGAAGTGTTACCAGCGAGAGACAAGGCAACATTGCTAAGTGTGGTTGAACGATTTGTCCTGGCATCGCAGATAACAGCCGTGGTCAGAAGCACCGGGACCGTGCCGGAGACGGTGAGCATGTCGATTGAAGCGGACCTGATGGCCGAAGACGCCGAAGGGGATCTGATCGATAGGCTGGTCAAGGAAGAGGAAGAGGCCGATCGAAATGAGGCGTATCTGGAAGGGAGAGGGTATTGAGTCCCACCCATGGGAATAAGTGGCGGTGTTACAGGGTCGCCACTATAAATCCTCAGTACGGTCTGTCGTTGCGCGGGCCAGATAGAACCCGTCATTGGCGGGAGCCAGCAAGAACAGGCGGCGTTCAAGTCGCTTGATCCGGGCCTTCATGGCCTGAACCTGAGCTGCTTGAAAGAGCAGGGCGTTCAGGTCATGAGGCAGGAATCCTCGCTTGTAGCCTAATGGGTTACGCATCTCACCATCATAGCCAATTTGCCAGCCATGCCAGCGCTGATGAATCTCGCCCAAGTGGCCAGCACGGATAGCAAGCAGCTTGATCATCAGAGGGTTAACCGGAACCTTGCCTGACTCTTGGCGGCGAATGGTCGACTCATGGACACCAAGGTACTCAGCGGCCTGAGCAACAGTCATGCGGCACTGGATGCGGCGAAGCTGGTAAAGCGGGTTATCGAAGTCAGGCATAAGCGTCCGGGCCTGCCCACAGACCAGCCCACCGGCCTCCGGTGAGTCCGCTTCGCTCCCTCCGGCCCGTGGACTGCTATGTGGACAGGCTACTGTTCGGTTACCTCGGAAATGAGCAGGGCGCGGCGGTCGTCCTGTGACTCAAGGCGGATCAGGGAAAGGTGGTAGTTACCCCTGATCGACAACTCGAGACTGAGCGCATGGGACAGGCCAGAGACAGTCTCAGCGAGCTGATACAGCTCATCATCAGAAGCGGAGTGGATAGGCCCGATACGCAGCAGGGAATCAGAAGCATCAGTGATGCAGGAGCGGGCGGACCGAAACAGCAACGGAGCCGTATCACGGGGGTAGAACGGCGTTGGTTCGGGGTCGTCCTTGTTGGCAGTGATGCGTGAGAGCTGAAACTTCCAAAATCGGACCAAGTTGCTGTTCATGGCTGATGCTCCGGTTGTGTAAATACTGAAAACCACATGGCGATGACCTCAGCGGGCCATGACTCCCGGGCGGGAGCGACGGTAAGGCAACCGGGCCCGCGGGAAACGACTTGCCAGAACGACGGGAACCAGTCGCCGGTCTCACGGAGAACCCAGCCACCACCGGGGGCACGCTGGGGACGATCTGACGGCGAACAGGAACGGCGGACGTATGCCGGGGAAAGGCGCCAAGCGCGGTAATGTCGGCCTGACTGACTGAAGCCACCAGCACCGTACATACGGGCGCCCTTGGGCAATCTCTGGCCGGCAGAGCCCTTGGAGGCATACTTGGCCAGGTATCCGACTGGACGGCGTGCGAACTCGATACGGGATGATCCGAAACGCCACCAGCCTGACTGGTCTGGCTTGGGGAGCCTGATGCGACGTGGAATCCAAAAAACGATGTGGTAATGAGGCTTGCCAGCCTTGGTCAGCTCGCAGACCCAGACATACTGGAAGGTGATGCAACGGCGGTTGAGCCACTGGCGAGCGTTCTTGAGAAACCGGGCAATGTGGTATGGCCTCCAATCCTGATCAGCGGCGTAAGTCAGAGTGATCATCGCGGCGCAGTAGCCAGATGGAATGGTGTCCTGATGGATGCTCGCAGAGGTGGTTACGGCCTTGGACATCTTGCGGAGACGTGCATCGTGCACATTGATCGAGAACTGGCCGTCCTTGAACTGGGGGAACGTGTCACTTGTTGAATTATTGACAAGCCCAGAGGGCGCGCGGGGTGTGCGCGTCCTCGCGTCCGCATCCCCCTCCCGCACGCCTACTGATTGATACGCATAATGTATATCTGGACTCATTAGAAACCCTGTCAATCACCCTGTAGAGGGAATTTAATTGCCCCTTTAGAGCCAAGTCAATCCTATGGAGTGAAAATATGGGTTATATTTGCCCTCAAAGCACAAATGAGGGTTACCAGAATGGCTCTAGGAGAGAATTTAAAGCGCCTGAGGAAGCTTGCTGGGTTAACTCAGGGGGAGCTGGCAGCAGTAGCAGACATGAAGCTGGGGCACATATCGAAACTTGAGCGCAACGAGACTGATGCCAAGGTATCGACCATCCATAAA
>NZ_LWEJ01000178.1:0-255 GCF_001635525.1 Alcanivorax sp. HI0007 | reverse complement strand
GCGGCAGTTGGACTACATAGGGGAAGTGAATAATTAATAGTTAATAATTAATAACGGCGCGATCCCGCTCTATACTAGCCCGAAGCACAAGAGGCCGCGCCCAAACCATGGACGCGGCCTCTTGCGTTCAAAAGCAGCGAGGATTACCCCCGCGGAGTTATTAATTATTCATTATTAACTATTAATTGCAGTTACTGCACCGTCTCACCCTCAGCTTCCGCCTGCGCTTTTGCCTGCTGTTGGCGTTGCTGCTGG
>NZ_LWEJ01000177.1:0-751 GCF_001635525.1 Alcanivorax sp. HI0007 | reverse complement strand
TGCGATACCTGCCTTATGACAGGTGGGTTTCCCCATTCGGAAATCTCCGGATCAAAGGTTGTTTGCTACCTCCCCGAAGCTTATCGCAAGCTACAACGTCCTTCATCGCCTCTGGCTGCCAAGGCATCCACCGTGTACGCTTAATCACTTGACTATATAACCCAAAACAGTCTCTTCACTGCCCGCCTTTCGACTGACAACTCCAATCCCGTCCAGGTTGTTCATCGTGATAACGATTCACCATAAAGACACAAGTGTCAGAGATACTTCTTAGACGCTTGCGTATTCATTGAATACTTGGACTTCTCATTTCCCAAATTTTTAAAGAGCTTCTTATACCATCAGATATAAGACCGATTAAAAAACCGGAAACAAATAATCCCTGAGGAATCACTTGTTTCCGGCTTCTTGCCGGTAACAACAGACAAGCAAACGTGTGGGCCCTGAACGGAACAGAGGTCTTTGTCGTTAAGGAGGTGATCCAGCCGCAGGTTCCCCTACGGCTACCTTGTTACGACTTCACCCCAGTCATGAACCACACCGTGGTAATCGTCCTCCCGAAGGTTAGACTAACTACTTCTGGTGCAATCCACTCCCATGGTGTGACGGGCGGTGTGTACAAGGCCCGGGAACGTATTCACCGCGACATTCTGATTCGCGATTACTAGCGATTCCGACTTCATGGAGTCGAGTTGCAGACTCCAATCCGGACTACGAACAGTTTTAAGGGATTTGCTTGGCCTCGCGACTT
>NZ_LWEJ01000176.1:0-557 GCF_001635525.1 Alcanivorax sp. HI0007 | reverse complement strand
GAAGAAAAAGACGCAGAGGGTTTTACTAGAGAAGATCGTGTCAAAGCATTGGAAGCTGAATGGACTAAATTTGCTAAGGAAAAAGGTTTATCTGATTATTACACAGGTAAGATTGACCCAAAAACAGGATTACCACAAAAAACTTTTGGTGGTCATTTCGTTGATTTCATGAGTGGTATTACGTTTGGTAATATAGATGATGCAATGGACGACATTGATGCTGCGTGGACTAAACGTAAAAATGAAGTTCTTGCTAGATTTAAAGCATCAACAAAAAAAACTAAATCTGAATGGAACGAGTTTTTAAGTTTGTTCCCTGAGGTTATTCCACCACAAATCACTAAAGGTGGTGTACAAGCAACTTATCTTTTGGTTCAACCGTTTAATGGTGGTGGTCAATCTAAAATTCAAGAAGCTATTGATTATCTGACACTTAAAGGTGCTTCTTCTAGTATCGTAGGGTTCTATATTGTTCCTCGTTACATGGTATCTGGTGATGGTGGTTCAATTACGATTCAAAACCCTTCTAATTCACGTCACCCTAAATTAAATACTGG
>NZ_LWEJ01000175.1:0-936 GCF_001635525.1 Alcanivorax sp. HI0007 | reverse complement strand
AGAATACTCATCCCAACCACCTGTGTCGGTTTGGGGTACGGTTCCTTATAACCTGAAGCTTAGAAGATTTTCCTGGAAGCATGGCATCAACCACTTCCCGGTCACAAAGGACCAGTGGTCTCGACTCTCAGCCTTAAGGTGCCGGATTTGCCTAACACCTCAGCCTACAGCCTTTCCCCGGGACAACCAACGCCCGGTAGGCATAGCCTTCTCCGTCTCTCCATCGCAGTTATAAGAAGTACGGGAATATTAACCCGTTTCCCATCAGCTACGCATTTCTGCCTCGCCTTAGGGGCCGACTCACCCTGCGCCGATTAGCGTTGCGCAGGAAACCTTGGTCTTTCGGCGTGGGGGTTTTTCACCCCCATTATCGTTACTCACGTCAGCATTCGCACTTGTGATACCTCCAGCATGCTTCTCAACACACCTTCACAGGCTTACACAACGCTCCCCTACCCAGCAGAACAAGTCTGCTGCCGCAGCTTCGGTATCCAGTTTGAGCCCCGTTACATCTTCCGCGCAGGCCGACTCGACTAGTGAGCTATTACGCTTTCTTTAAAGGGTGGCTGCTTCTAAGCCAACCTCCTAGCTGTCTGAGCCTTCCCACATCGTTTCCCACTTAACTGGAATTTGGGGACCTTAGCTGGCGGTCTGGGTTGTTTCCCTCTTCACGACGGACGTTAGCACCCGCCGTGTGTCTCCCGGATAGTACTCACTGGTATTCGGAGTTTGCATCGGTTTGGTAAGTCGGGATGACCCCCTAGCCGAAACAGTGCTCTACCCCCAGTGGTATTCGTCCGAGGCGCTACCTAAATAGCTTTCGGGGAGAACCAGCTATCTCCGAGCTTGATTAGCCTTTCACTCCGATCCACAGGTCATCCGCTAACTTTTCAACGGTAGTCGGTTCGGTCCTCCAATGCGTGTTACCGCATCTTC
>NZ_LWEJ01000174.1:0-279 GCF_001635525.1 Alcanivorax sp. HI0007 | reverse complement strand
CACCAGAGAGATACTGAAGACGGAAATGGCCACCGTGGCCTGGGCTACCAGCAGCCAGGCGCGACGGCGTCCCAGCCAGCGTGTCAGGCCGGGGATGGGTAAGCGGTCAATCAGCGGCGCCCAGAGAAATTTGAAGGAATAGGCCAGCGCGGCCCAGCTGAAGTAGGTGACGGTGGAGCGATCAATGCCCGCCTCGCGAAGCCACAAGGATAACGACGAGAAGATCAGGAGTAACGGAATGCCTGCAGAAAACCCGTAGAAGAACATGGTCACTACACG
>NZ_LWEJ01000173.1:0-20173 GCF_001635525.1 Alcanivorax sp. HI0007 | reverse complement strand
GATGTTCTTGACCGCGACAATTTGAAAGGAAGCTTTCTTGGCAATGAGTTCGGAGAGCTTTTCAGTAGTGATGTCTTCGGAGGTGTATTTTTCGATGTCAATATCTTTGCTCATTGAGTTGTCCTAGTTTGAGGAGATGATAAAACGGGCAGATTCGCTGCCCGTTCTAGTCAGCGACTGGGTCTTATTGAAGTATGATCAAAGCTCCGCTATTTGCTGTAGGGCATCTTCATAAGCAAATAGTGTGTCGAAGTTTTCGTTGTAAATTAGGTAGAGGGCGGACTGTATGTTCTCGTGTGGCGTTTCTTCGATGGTATCTTTGAATATGTTGGTATGATGCATGCTTCCGGAAAGCACCATGAAGCTTTCGTCCTCCATTACCACCCAGTCAATGGTTTCAAAGGCCCTGGCTCCTTTGTATTTCTCAAGAGTCTCCTGAGCCAGAGAGAGGGAGTCCTGGTTTTCTTTTTCAATCATCGAGATCTGGTTTTTTATGCTCCGGACCCCTCTTTCGTGATTTTCTATATCGGTTATTGATTGCTGTTTCACACGAGGCCAAACCGTGTAGCTGGAGCCGTTTTCTGTTTTCCTTTCAGTCCAAGAATTCCCGTTATCGATATGATTTTGGGCTTTCTTTAATAGTTGTTTTTCTCTCGCTATTTCTGATTCGAGTTCGTTTAACCTTTCCTGCAATGTGATCAGCCTGCTGTCGTTTTTTGCAGCATCGATCATTTCATTTGCTGTATCCCTGTAATTCTTTTCTATGTCCTTGAAATCACAGGTGTAACGAACGACATCTCGGCCCCGTTCGTCCTCAATGACAGACCAGTCTGTGCTCTCACAAAGCTTACGGTTATCCAGCGCCTGGCCAACCGTATATTCAGGGAGTAATTCAAGACGCCCCTCCCGGATGACGTCTATTTCAGAAGAGCACCCGGATAGGGCTGCCAGGGAAATGCATGCTAGGGCTGCTTTGAGGTTTTTCATGATGGTTCTCTTTTAAAATCTTTCCATGAGGTGATTGGCTTAAGCACCAACCACAATTAAGAGGAAACAGACGATCCAGACGATGAAGTACGCCAGGTTCTGCTTCAGGGCTTGGGTTCGTTGGTAGAGATAGACGGGCACCAGCCACACCCATCCACCAAATGTGCTGGTATCAGTGCCGGCTTTCTTGAGTCTCTTTTCATCCAGGAAAGACAGGGCGATATTGAGTATGAGAGTGATGTAAATGAAATGGCCGCTGGCAACGGCTTGCTCGGCACGGTACTCGCTGCTGTGAACCATGTAGGCCACAAAGTATTCCAGGGTGAGGCCGATCAGTGGGGCAAACGCCAGAATCCATACAACGGTGTTGTTGACTTTGGCTCCGGTTAGCGGCGGTGGGGTCGTATCATCAAGGTGTTCCCGAAGCTGGGTATCTTCGATGTTGGTCCAGTCCGCGAACCCCTTCTTCCAGACGGATGATCCGTGGCGTAGTGTGCCGTTGCTGATCAGGGTGATGAGATCGGTTTCAGAAACGCCCCCCTTCCTTTCTCCGTTGAGTTCGTAGAACCAGATCTCGTTCCCCGTGGTGCTGTTTTCCATTGTTCATTCCTTGTAGTGGCTGTCCTTCCATGGTTTTTAGCCAAGCACAGGTCGAGTGCTGTGCCTGGGAAGAGCGGTCTCCCCCAGGCGCTGTGTCCGTTGGTTTGGAAGGTGTGTCTCAGTTTGAGTGTTATGTAATTCAAGACTCGCAAAGTATTGCAACGCTGCACCTTGGGGGTCAAGTATTCCGGTACGACAGAGGTATGGCACTGCCGTAGCGTTGCTCTATCAGATTGATGGAGTGGGCGTGATGAGCTTCCCCGAGCGCCTGAAGGCGGCACGGTTGGCGTTGGGTCTGACCCAGGAGCAGTTGGGCGACGAGCTTCATGTGACCAAATCCACGATATCCGCTTGGGAAAATGGCCGTGATTCGCCCGGATTTCGTTTACTGCCGAAGTTGAAGGCGGTCCTCGGTGTATCGCTGGATCATCTGATCTGCGGTGATCAGGTTGAGGGTGCCTCAGAGCTGAAGTCCAAGTATGACGCCCAGGTACGTAATGACGCCGAAGCTCAACTGCTCAAGGGCTACCGGCGCCTGTCCGTTAAACGTCGCCAAGGCCTGCTGGCTATGATTGATTAGCCTGCCTGTTGTCCGGCCAGCTTCTGGCTGAGTCCCTGTGCCGACTGCGGTTGAGTATTGCCCGGTGGGGCCGACCCTTCCGGCACGAACTCCTCCACGACCTGTAACCCTTCCTCCTCCGAGTATTCGAACTGAGCGTTGAGCAGCCCTGCATGGGCTACCTTGTCCAGCTCTGTTTGGTTGATGCCCTGGTCTTCCCTGACCTTGGCCGTTTCCCTGGCGTGGCTGACGGCATCCTCCATGGATTGCTCAGCGCGCAGCGTCAGATCCACGTAGTAGATCGGTGCCCGGTGGCTCTGGGTAGTGCTCTTCCCGCGTAGCTTCAATTCCAGGGGTAGGGTGGCTAGGTTGCCGCCACTGATGGCATGGAAGTAGCGCAGCCGGGCAGCCAGGGTGCGGATGCTGTTGTAGCCGGTGGTCCGAAACACGAAGCAGCCCAGTCCATCCTCCTCTCCGATCCGTACATAGAGCCGCCCGTAGGGTTTGCACAGATCGTGGGCACCGAATTCGCATAGGTCGGGTGAGGGGCAGGGTAACTGCTCCAGGCCCTGGTCGGTGCGGCGTCGGCAGGTCTCCCCGTCGCCACTGCACAGGGGCCGGCCACTCTTGCGCTCGAAGAAGGTGTACTCCGCCCGCAGGTTCAGGTCCGGATCATTGAAGGGCAGGGTGACGGGAATGCTGCGTAGCTTCTTGCCTTGTACCTCCTGGCGTAGGGCCTCATCCAGTGGGTGCGGTAGCCAGCCCTCCCGGGTCTGGATCTGGGTAGTGATGGTGAATTGGTCGTCTTTCTCCGGCAGACGCTTGCCGTTCTTTTCTACTATGCGGCCAATACTGATACGGCCAATCACGGGGGGCGTAATGGCGAGTCCTTTGATCATGGGAATCTCCTGTTATAAAAAGCACAGCCGCCGGGCTGGGCCCGGCGTTTATGCTGTTAGGCGTGGGGTGTTGAGTGAGGTGATGCGAGAACGATCAGGTGTTGGGTTTGACGAGGAACCGGCGACTGCCAGCGCGATGCTTGGGGAATTGCTGCAGTAGCGCGGGCTGAGTCTTGAGCAGGGCGTCAGTGTCGAGCACTGTACTGTCCTTGCTGCGCTTCCAGCTCACCTGGCCATCCATGAAGTAAGCCCGAGCGGCGTCACCCATGCGTTGCTGGATGCGCTGCTTGAGCCGGGCTTCCCGTTCGGCCAGACGGGCTAGGCGTTCCCGGATATCCAGCATCTCACTGAAATCGCCGTTGAGTGCGGTGTCTTCAATGAGATCCAACGCTTCGCCATCGTCACGAGGGTAGAGCGCTCGCAGCGCCTGGTCGGCGGAGTCGGAGCCATCGGCCTCGGGTGGCGTATCGGTTTCCACCAAGTGCCAAAAGGCCCGTTCCAGCTCGATCAGTTGCTTGATGACGGCGTCATCCCGCTCAATGCGGTGTACCTGCAACTCCTGCCCGCAGATCAGCACCGCCACGTCCGCTGCCTGCTTGCCGGTGACGGCCAGTTGATGCTGCACCTGGCACTGGATGTACTCTGGTACGCCATCGGCCCAGAGCCTGGCGCCATTGAGGCCGGTGGTTTTGCACTCCAGGATCTGCACCTCTGGATTTCCCACTACCGAGTAATCCAGATTGGCCAGCATCCAGGGCTTGTCTGCATCCGGGTGCTGGAGCACGGCATTCACTCGCCGTACCTTGTTGCCCGTCGCCTTGGCATAGGCCTCGGCCACCTTGGGTTCAAGAAGATTGCCCCAGTACAGCGGGGTATGGATGTCGTCAGGATCGGGGGCCGGTAACAGCCCATCCCGCCCGGTCTTGATCATCCACAGCTCAAGCGGCGATTGGTACGGATTAAGTCCCACGGCCGCAGCGGCATCGCTGGCCCCGATACCTTGCTTGCGGACCTTGAGCCACTGTTCCCGGTTCATGCCCTTGGTGGACACCAGGCGCAGGGCTGGGCGGGATGAGGATTTGATGGAGCGGGGCGTGCTCATGAGTGTCCTCCTTCCAGTTGGGTCAGCCGCTCGGTAAAGCGATCATGAAGATTGATCAGCCGGTGGGTCTGGGGTGTCTGATCCGACGGGATCTCATGACTACCGCCCTGGCTGAAGAAAGTGACCACCAGCTCGGTGATCATCTGTTGGATGTCGGTGTTGGGCGGTAAATCGCCATCATTCTCGAGCAGATAGGTGCCCAGCTGTTCGCCCAGGATAGACACCACCTCGTACTCGAACACCCCAGGAAACCCTTGCGGGCCATACCAGTAGGGTTGCACCTGTTTCCAGATATCGGGGATGAAGTCACACAGGGTGCTGATCAGCTCAATGCATCCATTACCCCAGATCTCCAGAAGCCGGGTACCGCGCTCCTTGTTCAGCATCACCCCTTCATGGAGAAAGGCGCCCCAGATGGCGGCCAGATGCGGGGAGAGGGGTGGCGCAGAGAGTCTGGCTTCCGGGTTCACACGGCTATCGTGATTACGTTCTGTCATGGTCAGGCTCCAAACAATAAAAAGCCCGACCGGCACAGAGCGGGTCGGGCTTTAGTCGAGGAAAAAGAGTGAGTCGGGAATCAGTCAGGTCACCAGTTCCAGAGTCTGGCTCAGGGCCCGCTGCTTGATCTGGGCACCCTTGCCGAACCAGGCGGAATCCAGCCGGTTGTCGGTGCTGCGGGCGCGACGTTCGTGGTCCACGAACTCGGTGACTGCATTGAGCAGGCCGTAGGCCGTGTTCTTGGCTGACGGCAACTCTGCGCCGCGACCGGCCCCGTCATACAGCGCCATAGCCTTCTTCATGGCCTGTTCGTTGGGCTTCACCAGCATGTCCCCAGAGGAGTAGTTCACATCGGTGAAGACCGAACGCATGACCTTCTCGGCGGTCTTGCGGGTGATCCGTCGTTCGCTCAGCGCTTTCAAGCGATACATGAAGTCATCCCAGGCAGAGACGGAGATACCCAGCTGTTTCTTGACCGCCTGAGCATCGAAGGTGGTGTTGTGCCGGACTTTCACCGCCTGGCCGGCGCCATTGAGGGCTACCGCCAGGGTGTTGTTGCACACCACCCGGATGCTGGTGAACTGGGCAGTGGTCGCCAAGGTACCGTCACAGGCGGTGGCCAGCAGCACATAGCCGTTGGTCTGGTCATTGCCAGCCAAAGAACCTGTTTGCCCGGTGCGGGCCAGCGCCCAGAGCTTGCGGCCACCTTTAAGGACGCCAGCGGTTTCCAGTTCAAAGCCGGAGCGCTCGGTGAGGTCCCGGTAAAACTCCAGGATCTGCCGGGGCTGAACCACCTTGAAGCGGTTGCTCACTACGGACAGAGGCGCCTGATTATCTGATCGGAACAGCACCTTCTGATCCGGGAAGGATGAGATCTGTCCCAGGGATCCAGCCTCGCTGCTAATGAAGCGAACAGGAGTCTCACGGATCTCCCAGTCCATGCCGGCTTCCTGCATCCAGACATTGAGGGGCTGTTGGGCGGCGAGCTGGTTGCCCAGCCCGTGCCAGGGGGTGCGGCCTGCATAGGCCATGCTTTCGACAAGATGTGCCATGGTAAATCTCCAAGAAAAACGGTGAGCCCGAAACGGGCGGATTGGCGAATGAGAAGAGGGGGTGAGTCAGGGGTAGAGCAAAAGCAGAAGAGTGAAGGCTTAGAGCCAGCCACGCTGGGCCAGGCTGACCCACTCGGAGCGGGACACGACGAAGTGATCCAGTACCCGTACATCGATCAGGGCCAGAGCGTCCTTGAGTCGGGTGGTGATGGTGCGATCAGCCTGGGAGGGCTCACAGCACCCGGAGGGGTGGTTGTGGGCAAAGATTACGGCAGCGGCATTGCAGGCCAGCGCCTGCTGTACCACTACACGGGGATACACCGCCGCGCCATCAATGGTGCCGTTGAACAAGGGCTCGAAACTGAGCACCTTGTGTTTGTTGTTGAGGAAGATGGCCGCGAAGACCTCGTTTTTTTCCTGGGCCAGAGCCATCTGCAGGAACTGGGCAACATCGGTGGGCGCAGTGAGCGTATCTCGACCGGTGAGTTCATCCAGTAGGATGGTGGCCGCCGTACTGACAATCTCCTCGGGTTTAACACAGCCCTGCACGTGGTACAGGCCCTGCTCGTTCTTCACGAAAGTGGGAATATCCATAAAAACTCCAAAACGGCATAAAAAAGCCCGCACAAGGCGGGCTCTGGTATGTAGTGAAGGGGGGGCAAGTGCGAAATACGGGTTAATCGGTGTCGAGTCGAAAGGTGTGGCCGCAAGCCAGGCACTTCAGGTTGTCGAGAAAGGTTTGGTCGAGCTTGTCACCGAGAGCGGCACCGGCCTCTCCGCCGGCAACACCTCCGATCAGGCCGCCGATCACGGCACCGGCTATGCCGCCGAGCAGCGATCCTCCAGGGCCCGCGACATAGCCCAGCGTCATACCCACACGAGCGCCACTTGTGGCCGCCGCAACTCCACTCGCGGCACCCGCGGCTGTGCCGACAGAGCCGCATACCCTGCGCCCGGTGTGGAGCGCCGCTATCCGGATAGATTGGCAGCTGGGACATTGAATGATCATTAAACCTCCATGAAATGGGACCAGGAGGGTCATTCCTTCCTGGCTTCATGGGGGTGATATGTAGGTGAAAAAATCTGGAATCGAGACGTAGACTAGGTAACAGAAATGAAATTACTAAGTGGGAAGTCAGTTCAGGTGTGTGAATCGCCACCGGTTTGCTAGACACCTTTCAGCCATACAAAATGGTGGCCGCCGTACTGATAATCTCCTCAGGATTAACGTAGCCCTGTACGTGGTACAGGCCCAGCTCGCTCGAATATCCATAGAAACTCCAAAACGGCATGAAAAAGCCCGCACAAGGCGGGCTCTGGCATGCAGTGAAAGGGGGGGGGGGTATAAAATTCATGATCAAAAGCATCGGTTTGCTGTTTTGGGTTGCAAGTAGAGCAAGTAGTGTTAGTGGGTGTAGATTCAGTATCCTTCAGGGAAAGCTCATTATAGAGCGGTCGAGATTGAACAGGCTGGACGAGACTCCAAATCATCATCCCAACTATTGATGAATTTGACTTGAAGCATAGAGAATGGAGGGTGAAGGTGTCAGTTGTCTGACCGGTCGCCGAATCGATCAGAACCAGGGATTACAACAACTGCAGTAAGGCCTCCTACCTTACTGGACGTGTAATGAACCTGTCCCTGATAACGCTCAACTATTGCGTGGACAATAGCCAGCCCCAATCCATGACCGGGTGTTTGCTCGTCCAGCCTCAATCCTCGCTTGCCCAATTGTGAGTGGGCTGTTTCTGATACGCCCGCTCCGTCGTCGCTGATGATAATTTTTAACTGCTCTTGATCTTCACTCAGCGTGAGCTCCACCCAGCGGGATGACCATTTGCCTGCGTTATCCAGCAAGTTGCCAAGGATTTCGTTCAGATCATGCTCCTCGACAGGCCAGCGATGGTTTTCAGGCAGATCCGTTGACAATTCAAAAGATTTATCGGGGTAGAGGCGGCCAAGCATCCACAGCAGATCCCGGGCCTGTTTGATCGGACATACACTTTGGCCGACCTGTGGACCCGCAAACCGGCTTCGCCGCATTTCGGCCTCAAGCTGAGCATCTATGTCGTCGAGGCGCGCCGCCATTTCCCATCTCAGCTTCTCATCGAGCGGGCGACTGGTGTCTTCCAGGATCTGTCTGACAGCCGCTATGGGGGTTTTCACGCTGTGGGAAAGGTTGGCAAGTGCGTCACGGGAGCGTTCCAGCCGGTCATCCAGTGAATCCAGCAGTCGATTGAGTTGCCGGACGAGGGGCTGGAACTCCTCCGGGCCGTCTGCGTTAATACGGGAGAGCTCGCCTGACTGAAGTTTTTTCAGGTTCATCTGAAGGCCCGCTATTGACCGCAGGGCCAGAGTGATTCCCAGCCATATGCTCCCGATCATCAGAATGACCAGTAAAACCGAGACGACGGCAGTCCAGATATGGAGTTTGGCCTGGCTCCGATGAAGCGCCTCCATATCCTCGGCAACAATGATCACGAAGGGGTTTCCGTCGACCGTGAAGGCACGGCGATACCCAAGCATTTGGGAAGGCGCAGCTGGTACCTCAGCATCCCTGGCTCTCACGGCTCCCTCCTGCCCGGAGGTGAGCAACGGCCTCAGAATCGGAGTCCAGGTCTCCGGTGAGATGGACTGCCCAGACGGAGAAGCGATGGCGATGGCGAAGGCGTGGAGGAGCACTTCCTGAAAATAGTCGCCGGTCTGGAGTGTATCAATCTGGCCACCGGATTGGCGGATCTGGTGTTCCAGAAAAGCTACCTCATCTTTCAAGCGGCGTTCTACTAAGTCCATGGTCATCCTCTCCAGCAAGGCCCCATGGATGATCCAAGCCAGTGCCATCAGACCAATGCCGGCCGGAAGCAGCAGAATCAGGAGCATCCCCCTGACTGAGCGAGGTCTAACGGCTATCGGCATCGAACAGGTACCCCTGACCACGTCGGGTCTTGATGGTGTCCGGTCCCACCAGCTTCCTGAGCCGCCGCACATACGCTTCGATCACGTTCTCGCTGGGTATGTCGTCGATGCTGTATAGCTGGTCGAGAAGCTGTTCTTTCGAGAAAACCTGCCCGGGACGACTCATCAGACATCGGAGCAAACGGAACTCCGTACCGGTCAGGCTATGTTCGGTCTCGTCACCGGCCCTTAACGTCTGGCGATTTTCGTCCAGCTCGAACCGGCCCGCTGTCAGGGTATCCATTATTCTGCCTTCGCTTCGCCGGACGATGGCGTGAAGTCGGGCAATCAGCTCTTCGGTCTGGAAAGGCTTCGCGAGGTAATCATCGGCGCCGGCCTTCAAGCCATTGACCTTGTCCTGCCAGTCTCCCCTGGCGGTCAGGATCAACACCGGGAAACTGACCTTATGCGTCCGCCACTGTTTCAGTACGTCCAGGCCGTTGCCGTCGGGCAGGCCCAGGTCAAGAATACCGGCGCGGTAACTTTCCTGCTGCCCGAGGTGCCGGGCTTCCCGCGCTGTACGGGCGGTATCCACGCTGAAACCGGCCTTTTCCAGTTGGGCGCTTAGCCCATTTGTCAGCAGGTAGTCATCTTCCACCAGAAGTAATCTCATTCCTGAACTGCCTTTCTAAATTGAGCATCAGAGTCCGTCAGTGTCGCTGCCCAAGCTGAATTGTGCCAGAACAAAAAATAATTCCGATTTTCAGCCTGGATTCAGGTTGCTGAGCGATGGTAGCAACCGCTTCTGGATATTGCTCAAGTTTTGAGTGAGACAACCCGGCCCTCAGGGCCAAAGCTGTTCAAAGGAGAAGATATATGACCGTATCAAAATTCCTCGTTGCTGCCGCAACTATCTTATTGTCGGCGACCACCTTTGCCGCTGGAACCCATGGTGGAGGACATGATCACGGCGCTGCGAGTGGTGAGCCCGGCAAAGCCTCAGAGGCCAGCCGAACCATAACAGTCGAAATGTACGACAATTACTATGAACCGGAATCAATCATCGTAAGCCCCGGGGAAACGGTGCGGTTCGTGGTGGAGAACAAGGGGAACCTCGTTCACGAGTTCAACATCGGCACACCTGAGATGCATGAGGGGCATCAGGAGGAAATGATGATGATGGTAGAGCACGGCGTGATTCAGGGCGGGAAGCTGAATCACGACATGATGAGCATGGACATGGGCAACGGAAAAACCATGAAGCATGACGATCCAAACAGCGTGTTGCTTGAGCCCGGACAGAGCAAGGAAGTTGTCTGGAAGTTTACGGAAAAAGGCGACATTGAGTTCGCATGCAACGTGCCAGGCCACTACCAGGCCGGCATGTACGGTGACGTTAACTTTGAGTAAACCGGCGTACTGACAACCCCGCGAATGCACGGGTTGGGACTGTTTTCCAGCCCTGCTTCAACGAAGTGCAGTTTGGAGTAAGAAAAAGATGAAAACACGCCTACTGACAGGACTTTTAAGCCTGCTGATGCCAGCCATGGTTATGGCTGGTGAGTACGACCTGACGGTCGACCGGGTAAAAATTGATACTGGCGATTTCGTGAAAGAAGGCATTGGATACAATGGCGTATCTCCGGGGCCGGTGATGCGCTTCAAAGAAGGCGAAAACGTCAGGATCAACGTGACCAACAATCTGGATGAGATGACGTCCATTCACTGGCACGGTCTGATCCTTCCTTTCGATCAGGATGGAGTACCAGGTATCAGTTTCCCGGGCATCAAGCCGGGTGAAACCTTTACCTACGAATTTCCCATCCAGCAAGCGGGCACCTACTGGTTCCACAGCCACTCTGGTTTTCAGGAGCCGGATGGCGCCTACGGTTCCATCGTTATCGAACCCGAGGGGCGTGAACCGTTCCGTTACGACCGCGAATACGTCGTCCAATTGACCGACAAACACCCGCATTCCGGTGATCGCATCATGCGCAACTTGAAAATGATGACTGATTATTACAACCGCGATCAGCAGACCGTGGGCGAGTTTTTCTCGGATGTGTCCGAGAACGGTTTTATGAACACAGTTCGGGATCGCATGGCCTGGGGTGGCATGCGCATGATGAAAGCAGACGTCGAAGACGTGCATGGCTTTACGGGCCTGATCAATGGTAAAGGGCCGGACCAGAACTGGACCGGACTCTTTGAGCCGGGCGAGCGCATCCGGCTGCGTTTTATCAACTCTTCGGCGATGACCTACTTCGACATCCGGATTCCCGGTCTGGATATGACGGTTGTCCAGGCTGATGGCAACAACGTTCAGCCGGTCAGTGTGGACGAGTTCCGGATCGGTGTAGCGGAAACCTACGATGTGATCGTGCGCCCGAAAGATGAGCAGGCTTATACCATTTTTGCCGAATCCATGGGACGTTCAGGCTATGCAAGAGCGACGCTGGCCCCCGAAAAGGGTATGGAAGGGTCTGTGCCACCAATGCGTGAACCAGCGCGTCTGACCATGGCTGATATGAGCGGTATGCCCGGTATGGACCATGGCAGCATGTCTGGCATGGATCATGGGAACATGGATATGAGCAGCTCGGGAGATATGTCCGGGATGGACCACTCCAACATGGGCAGCATGGATCATTCCAATATGGAAGGTATGGATCATTCCAACATGAAAGATATGGATCATTCGGGCATGTCCGGCATGGACCATGGTTCCATGGCGATGGGGACAGAAGAAAAAAGCGATCCTTTTTACGCCAAGGGCAGTGGCCTCATGCCCAAAGCTGCCAATGGCGGAAAGTTCCTCTCTTACGCTGACCTGAAGGCTCAGGATCCGTTGTATGAAGTTCGCGAGCCGACCCGGGAAATTGAGCTTCGTTTGACCGGCAATATGGAGCGGTATACCTGGAGCATTAATGGCGTCAAGTATGAAGACGCCGATCCGATTCGTCTCAAATACGGTGAGCGGGTCCGTTTCAAGTTTGTCAACGAAACCATGATGACTCACCCCATGCACCTGCACGGTATGTGGTCCATCCTTGATGTTGGCGCAGGCCAGTGGAACCCGATCAAACACACGGTCAGTGTGCAGCCCGGCACCACCGTTTACATGGAAACCGAGGTCGACGCGCCCGGTCAGTGGGCGTTCCACTGTCACCTGTCCTATCACGCGGCCGCTGGTATGTTCCGCAAGGTCATTGTTGAAGGTGGGCCAGAGTCGACGCAGGCCAAAACAGACGTGATTGCCAAAGATGGAGGTGAGGTATGAGCTGTATTCGATCAATTGTCGCAGTCAGCTTCCTTGCCTCTATTGGTGTCTCAACGGCGGTGACAGCTCAGGAAATGATCTCCGACACCACCGCTCGTAAACAGCCGCTCACAACCTGGGGTGTTCAATTCGAGGAGTTTGAATACCGCTACAGCGACGATGACGAGGAACTGGGCGTCTGGAATGCGGATGCTTTCTATGGCACCGACGAGTTCAAAGTCCGGTTGCTCACAACCGGGGAGTACGAGATAGAGGAGCAGGCCTACGAAACACTGGAAAACCAGCTGGTCGGCCAGATCCCCATCTCCAAGTTCTTCGACGCCAAAGCGGGCGTACGTTTCGATACGCCCGAGGGGCCGGACCGTACATATGCCGTTCTCGGTGTAGCCGGGCTGGCTCCCCAATGGTTTGAGATCGATGCAAACCTGTATGTCAGTAAGGATGGCGATACGTCAGCCGAACTGGATGCAGAGTACGAGCTGCTTCTCACCAACTACTGGATTCTGGCGGCAACGCTGGATGCCACGGTTGCGTTTAGCGAGGACCGGGAAATTGGCGTTGGTAAAGGACTGGTTTCTACCGAAACCGGACTCAGGTTGAGCTATGATCTGATCGACCGTGCGTTCTCGCCTTATGTGGGCGTGGTGCATGAGCGCAAATACGGCGATAGTGCCGACTTTGCCGAAGCGGACGGCGGCAGTACAGCAGATTGGTTTGCTGTGATTGGAGCGCGCATCGCACTCTGATCAGGTACTTAGGGGCTAAAGATATTTCTTTGGCCCGTTTTTCTCGACATTGATGCAAGTGAGATCTACCCAAGCTAGCATTGGCTATTTATTGAGTATCAAACGCCGTTCAAAACAACAGGAGGTTGTATGAGCAGCACGCACGACAGAACCACGCGCTATCAGAAAGGCAGTCTTACACTTCCGGGAACTGTTATGCTGGGCACCGGTGTCATGATTGGCGCCGGTATCTTCGCCCTTACCGGGCAGATGGCGCAGATGACTGGCGTTCTTTTCCCGTTGGCGTTTCTGGCCGCGGCGGTAATCGTAAGCTTCAGTGCCTATTCCTACATCAAAATTTCCAATGCCTACCCGTCAGCCGGGGGCATAGGCATGTACCTGCACAAAGCCTATGGCAATCGGTTACCGACGGCTTTCAATGCTTTGCTGATGTATTTCTCGATGGTGATTGCCCAGAGCTTTCTTGCGCGAACCTTCGGTTCTTACACCATGCAACTGTTCGATGGCGATGAAAGTGGCCGCATGGTGCCCATTCTTGGCGTCTCACTAATTCTGGCCGCGTTTCTGATCAATCTGTTGGGCAACCGAATGATTCAGGGCGTGGCTTCCTTTATAGGTATCCTGAAGATCGGAGGCATTCTGGTTTTCGGGATGGTGGGTATCTGGATTGCCGACAGTGTTTCTGTTGATTTCTCTAGCCCCGGTGAGGCTGGAACCTTTGGCAATTTCCTGGGGGCAACGGCCCTTGGCATTCTGGCCTTCAAAGGTTTTACCACCATCACCAACAGCGGCTCGGAAGTCATAGACCCCAAGAGAAACGTGGGGCGAGCGATTATTATTTCCATCGCAGCCTGCGTGGTGATCTACACCCTGGTCGGTTTCGCCGTTGCCAGTAACCTGTCCCTGGCGGAAATCATCAAAACGCAGGACTACTCTCTGGCGGCCGCTGCGCGTCCCGCATTGGGCGACTACGGCGTCTGGTTTACCGTCGCCATTGCGATGATGGCCACCGCCGGTGGCATTCTGGCCAGTATTTTCGCCGTCTCACGCATGTTGGCCATGCTGACTGAAATGAAGCTGGTCCCCCACAGTCATTTCGGCATGCCCGGTAGCATCCAGAAGCACACGCTGGTTTATACCGTGGTGCTTGGGCTTATCCTCACGGCCTTCTTCGACCTGTCCCGAATTGCAGCGCTGGGCATCATTTTTTACCTGATCATGGACATTGCTATCCATTGGGGCGTTCTGCGCTATTTACGGGAGGATGTGAAGGCCAATGTGTGGGTGCCCACGGTGGCAATTGTTCTGGATTTGCTCGCTCTTGGTGGCTTCGTTTGGGTCAAACTGAATACTGACCTGTTTGTTATTGGCGTGGCGGTTGTCACCATGATTGTTATCGCAGTGGCCGAGCAACTGTTCCTGAAAAAGGCCACAGAAGCCGAAGAAGCGGGACACAAAGAATCTCATGCTCATCATCACTAATCACCAGAACTCGATAGGGAGGGATCGGCCATGACGGCTGAGCACACGGTCAAAGATCCTGTTTGCGGCATGTCGGTGAATCCACACTCGGCGGAACATCGCAGCGAGCATGGCGGGAAAACCTGGTATTTCTGTTCTTCGGGGTGCAAATCGAAGTTTGACGGCGACCCGGGACACTACCTCAGTGGAGAACAGAAACAGGACGAACCCGTGGCTCCGGGCACCATGTACACCTGCCCGATGCATCCGGAAATTCGCCAGCAGGGCCCCGGAGATTGCCCTATCTGTGGTATGGCCCTGGAGCCCGAGCAGGTAAGTCTGGATGACGGGCCCTCGGCAGAGCTCAAAGACATGACCCGTCGATTTTGGATTGGCCTGGTGCTGGCCCTGCCGGTATTGGTGCTGGAAATGGGCGGACATCTCACCGGCCTTGACCAGATCGTTGCCCCACAAATGTCCAACTGGATTCAACTGGTGTTGGCGACGCCAGTAGTGGCCTGGTGTGGCTGGCCTTTCTTTGTCAGAGGCTGGAAGTCCGTCGTCAGCCGCAATCTGAACATGTTCACGCTCATTGCCATTGGTACTGGCGTGGCGCTGATCTACAGCCTGGTGGCGACACTGGCGCCCCAGATTTTCCCCGACGCCTTTCGGCAGGAAGACGGTTCTGTCGCCGTCTACTTCGAGGCGGCTGCGGTCATCGTGGTGCTGGTTCTGTTAGGCCAGGTGCTTGAACTGCGGGCCCGGGAGAAAACCTCGGGCGCGATCAAGGCGCTGCTGGATCTGGCACCGGCGACGGCCCGAAAGCTGGATGACCAGGGCGACGAGTCCGATGTGTCGCTGGATCAGGTCAAGGTGGGTGATCGCCTGCGAGTGCGCCCGGGGGACAAGGTGCCGCTGGACGGTGAGTTACTTGAAGGCAGCTCCAACGTGGATGAGTCCATGGTGACCGGTGAGCCTCTTGCAGTCAGCAAAAAGTCTGGCGACCAAGTGATTGGCGGCAGTATTAACCAACAGGGCAGCTTTATCATGCGGGCCGACAAGGTTGGCCGGGACACCATGCTTTCCCAAATCGTGCAGATGGTGGCTAGCGCCCAACGCAGCCGCGCACCGATCCAGGGGCTTGCCGATAAGGTGGCGAGCTGGTTTGTGCCCACCGTGATCCTAATTGCCATTGTTGCCTTTATAGCCTGGTCATTCCTTGGGCCGACACCGCCCATGGCGTTCGGGCTGATTGCGGCGGTCAGTGTTCTGATCATTGCCTGCCCTTGCGCACTGGGTCTGGCAACGCCGATGTCGATCATGGTAGGTGTTGGCCGCGGCGCCCAAAGTGGTGTGCTGATCCGCGATGCGGAAGCCCTTGAACGCATGGAAAAGGTAGATACGGTGGTAGTGGATAAGACCGGCACGTTGACAGAGGGGCAGCCACAAATCACCCGAATTGTTACAGCGAATGGGTACGATGACGATGCTTTGATGCGTTTTGCGGGCGGACTCGAGAAAGGCAGTGAGCATCCACTGGCCCACGCCATTCTGGACAAAGCCAAGGGCATGGAGCTGAAGCTGCCGGATGCGGAAGACTTCGATTCTCCCAACGGTAAAGGGGTAACAGGAAAAATCGACGGCAAGCGGGTGCTGCTTGGTAATCGTCTTCTCATGGAGTCGGAGAATGTCGACACCACTAAATTTGACAGCGATGCCGACGAGCATCGCAAAGATGGTGCTACCGTGATTTTTGCCGCCGTCGATGGAAAAATCGCTGGGCTGTTGGCCATCTCCGATCCCATCAAGAGAACGACCCACGCTGCTATTGTCGCGCTGCAAAAAGACGGCATTCGAGTGGTCATGCTGACTGGCGATAACTACACCTCGGCCGAGGCGGTTGCTCGCAAATTGCATATCGATGAAGTGGAAGCGGAGGTACTGCCGGAAGATAAGGGCAAGATCGTCCAGCGTCTGAAAGATGAAGGGGGTGTTGTCGTGATGGCGGGTGATGGCGTTAACGACGCGCCTGCATTGGCAACGGCGGACGTGGGGGTGGCCATGGGCACCGGCACAGATGTGGCCATCGAAAGCGCGGGCATTACGCTGCTGCGCGGCGACTTGATGGGTATTGTAGAAGCGCGTCGTCTGTCGCTGGCGACCATGCGCAATATCCGACAGAACCTGTTCTTTGCTTTTGTGTACAACTCCGCGGGCGTTCCGATTGCGGCGGGGGTTTTGTACCCGTTCTTCGGGATACTGCTTTCACCGATCTTCGCGGCTGCTGCAATGTCGCTGTCGTCTTTCAGCGTGATTGTGAATGCATTGCGCCTGCGAGTTATCAAGCTTGGCCCTAAGTAATAATAGCTGGTGCCGTACACTATTGATCGAACCATAGAAGATGCTGATTTTGAGGCGGTTGACAAACGAGCGCGTCAGTCTCTCACGGATAACTGCTTCGGGGTGCTGATCGAAATCGACGTCAAAACCACGATGAAGGAGAAGCTGGGCACGGAAATACCTGCCTACCGGATCTTTGGGCATGCAATCCTAGGCCATCGGCGTGGAGCCTCGAGTAGGGGCTATTTTGCCATAGCTGGCGCCTTAAGCGACTTCATCCGTGATCTGTTGACCGTGATCAAGTTCCACGGGGTTTGCTCAGCCCGTTCAACTTTAATCGGGTATCCGGATTATCTGGTTGGTATGCGAGAGAGAAAGGTGGCCGACAAACTCAACCCACAACGGATTAGCTGGTTGATGGCTCGCTCAGTACGCTCACTTGCTAGAGAGCAGATACTTCACCAAACAGGCGATGCCCAGGACCAGCAGCAATAGTAGGGCAATTCCGATCACTGGCATTATCCAGCCCATCGCCCCCATCATCCCGCAATCGGGTAGTGTCGTGTTCATCGTGACAGAGCTCCCTGTGGTGTCCATGCCCAAAACCCGTGGTGCCGCCGCCCAGTGGCACCACGGTCGCGCTCATATCGTTCACCCGGCACAGCAGGACAACTGCGTCACATCCTTGGTGAAAGTCTGGGCACAGAGCTTGAGCCCTTCCACCATGGTCAGGTAGGGAAATAGCTCATTGGCGATGTCGTGTACGGTCATGCGTGCGCGTAGCGCCATCACCGCCGTCTGGATCAGCTCACCGGCTTCCCCCGCCACCGCCTGCACCCCCAGCAACCGGCCCGAGTCGCGTTCGGCCACCAGCTTGATGAAACCACCGGTGTCGAAATTCACCAGCGCACGCGGCACGTTTTCCAGGTCCAGCTCGCGGGTATCGACGCTGAAGCCTTGCTCGATGGCCTCGGCTTCCGTCAGGCCGACGGTGGCCACCTGGGGGTCGGTGAAGATCACCGCCGGCATGGCGCTCAGGTCCAGGGTGGCTTCGCCCCCGGTCATGTTGACGGCAGCCCGGCTGCCCCCGGCGGCGGCGACATAGACGAACTCCGGCTGATCGGTGCAGTCACCGGCGGCATAGAGCCCCGGCACCGTGGTGTGCAGATGCTCATCGACCAGAATCGCCCCACGTGCGGTTTCCACGCCGAGGCTCGCCAGGTTCAGGGCCTCGGTATTGGGTGTCCGTCCGGTGGCCACCAGCAGTTGATCCGCCCGCAAGGTGCCGGCGTTGGTGTCGACAATGAATTCATTGTCGGTGTAGTCCACGCGGCTCGCCTGGGTCTGCTTGAGGACCTCGATGCTCTCGCGGCGAAACGCCGCCTCCACCGCATCCCCTACCGCCGGGTCTTCCTGGGAGAGCAGGCGGCTGCGGGCCAGCACCGTGACCCGGCTGCCCAGCCGGGCGAAGGCCTGGGCCAGTTCCAGGGCCACCACCGAGGCGCCGATCACAATCAGCCGCTCGGGAAGGGTGTCCAGGGCCAGCGCACTGGTAGAGGTCAGGTAGGGGGTGTCGGCAAGACCCGGGATCGGCGGTACTGCCGGTCGGGCGCCAGTACCGATTAAGGCGCGGTCGAAGTGGACGACCTGCTCGCCGCCCTCGTTCAGCTTGACCATCAGGCTATGGGCATCGATAAACCGGGCCTCGCCGTGCAGGACCGTGATGGCCGGGTGGTCGCGCAGAATCCCCTCGTACTTGGCGTCACGCAGTTCCTCGACACGTCGCTGCTGCTGCTCGAGCAGCTTGGCCCGATCCACCACCGGCGCCTGGGCGCTCAGGCCTGCATCGAAGGGACTTTCCGTACGCAAGTGGGCAATATGGGCCGCGCGAATCATGATCTTCGAAGGCACACAGCCTGTATTGACACAGGTACCGCCGACGGTGCCGCGTTCGATCAGGGTGATCCGGGCGCCGCGCTCGGCGGCTTTCAGGGCCGCCGCCATGGCGGCGCCGCCGCTGCCGATCACCGCGATGTGCGGGGCGTCTTCATCACGGCCCTTGGACACCGATGCGCCTGCCGGGGAAGTGGGCCCACTGTTGGCCAGTCGAGCTTGGTAGCCAAGTCGGGTCACGGCAAACGTCAACGCCGAGGCCGGTGTCTCCGGATCAACGGCTACCGATGCCGTCCCCTGAGGATAGGATACCTCCACCGACTGCACGCCGGGCAGCTTCTCCAGGGCTTCCCTGACATGATCCGCACAGCGGTCACAGGTCATGCCACTCACGTTGAGTTCAATCATCACGTTTCTCCGAGTCTTCATTAGTAAAGCCGGCATCCTGCTTCCGCTTGTGGTATCGCGCGTAGAGAGGTAAGCCGATGGCCAGGGCGGCAAACAGCAGGTAATCGAGATAGCCTGCCAACGCGGCCAGGCCCGCCGTACCGAATAGCACCAGGGCGATTGGCGCGCAACACAGCACCATCAACCCGGTGCCAAGCACGACGCTTAAAAATTTCTGCGAATCTTTCACGCTTATTCCTTCACCGTGGCGGGCAAGCTCGTAAACAACTCACCCGATGACCGCGATGTGCAGCTGCTTGATGTCACTCAGGGGGCGTATTCCTTGATTTGATAGAGCCGTTGTCACAACAGGCGTCGAACTGCTTCTTACGCCAAATCGCATAAATGGTCAGGCCGATGAAGAAGGCCAGGGCCGGCAATAACACAACGTCGAGATAGCCCGTCAGCCCCGCCAGGCCCACCGTGCCAAGCAGGATCACCAGGATCGGCGTAAAGCAGCACAATGCCACCAGGACGGTGCCGATCACGCTCACGCGCAGCAGGGGCTTGGGATTCTTCATGATCACTCTCGATCCGCTTGCGAGGATGTCGGGGTTGATGGATACCCAGCGTTGATGGTGGCCTCGGTCAATGCCTCCACCGACGTTCGGGCGTCGTCAAAGGTGACCACGGCCTCGAGATCCGCGTAGCTCACGTCGACTTGCGAGACGCCGTCCACCTTGTTGAGGGCGGCCTTGACGGTGATCGGGCAGGCGGCACAGGTCATGCCCGGCACCGACAGCGTCACGGTCTGCAGGGCCGCTAAGGCGGGCGTGCTGAGCAGGGCGAGTAGCGCGATGAAGGCGAAACGAGCTTTCATGGTAGATCTCCTTTTAATAGAACAGGGGCAAGATGTAGGGGAATACCAGGGCGATTAGCACCAGCAGCGATACGAGCCAGAAGATCGCCTTGTAGCCCGTCCTGACCCGTGGCACGGCACACACCTCTCCCGGCTGGCACTTTTCCACTGGCCGAAAGACGCGACGCCAGGCGAAGAACATCGCCACCAGCGCGACGCCGATAAAGAGCGGGCGATAGGGCTCCAACGCCGCCAGATTGCTGATCCAGGCGCCGGAAACGCCCAGCGTGATCAGCACCAGCGGGCCGAGGCAACACGCCGAGGCCAGGAGGGCCGCGACTCCTCCGGCGGCCAGGGGCCCTCGCCCCGTTTTAGATGTCCGCATTGACGATTCTCCTTTCGGGATGGGGGGAGCTACGATAAGGTTACTTCCGTAGCTTGGTACGGAGTCAAGCATCATGAAGAGACATGCAGATAAAGTGGCGGACACCATGACCATTGGCGGCCTGGCCAAGGCGGCCGGCGTCAATGTCGAGACAATCCGCTATTACCAGCGACGAGGGCTATTATCGGAGCCCGAACGCCCTCCCGGAGGTATTCGACGCTATGGTGCC
>NZ_LWEJ01000172.1:0-271 GCF_001635525.1 Alcanivorax sp. HI0007 | reverse complement strand
GAAAGATATCGTGGATCTGTGCCGAGACCTTGCGATATTTGTCAAAGTTGGCGGGTACAATGACCAGTTCCGGGCACAGGCGCAGGGCGTGGGATGAGGCCATGGCGGAATGCACCCCGAAACGCCGGGCCGGGTAATTGCAGGTGGCGATAACGCCACGGCGGTTGGGGTCGCCCCCCACTGCCACGGGCCGATTGCGCAGGGACGGATCATCACGGATTTCCACGGCGGCGTAGAAGCAGTCGCAGTCCACGTGGATAATCTTGCGTGA
>NZ_LWEJ01000171.1:0-79892 GCF_001635525.1 Alcanivorax sp. HI0007 | reverse complement strand
GGCGGATCATCATCTCGATGAGGGAGATGTGCGCTTTGAGCCTCGCTCTGCGTTGGTGGCGGATCAGCGAGGCCTGGCGGACCTGGCCACCATTATCACCCAGTCCGCGGCCCGTCTGGTTGCCGGTGGCTGGCTGCTGCTGGAACATGGCTACCAGCAGGGTGCGCAGGTGCGTGCGCTGATGGAGGCAGGACGTTTCGACGGGGTGCGCACCGAGCGTGACCTGGGCGGCAATGAGCGGGTGACGGTGGGAAGGCAGTTAATAGTTAATAATTAAGAGTTAATAGCGAAAACCCGAAAATCAAACCGTAGGGTGCACTGAGCTCAAGCGAGCTGCACCATCGAATCTCAATGTTTTGCGTGCAAGCGTGAAGCGTGTTGTGTGCCAGCGAGACAGCCATGCTCAACGACGACCAGCTACTTCGCTACAGCCGCCAGTTGATGGTGGAGGAATTTGATCTGGCCGGGCAGGAAGCCCTGGCGGCAGCGCGGGTGTTGGTGGTGGGCTGTGGCGGGCTGGCCAATCCGGCGGGTTTGTATCTGGCGGGCGCCGGGGTCGGTGAACTGGTGCTGGTGGATGATGACGTGGTGGAACCGAGCAACCTGCACCGGCAGGTGGCGTTCCGTGATGAGGATACGGGTCGGCCCAAGGCCGAGGCGCTGAAGGCACATTTGTTGGCGCTGAATCCGGAGATTGCGATCCAGGCCCATAGGCTGCGAGCCGATACGCACTGGCTGGATCGGCAGGTGGCCGAGGCCAGTGTGGTGCTGGACTGCACGGATAATTTTGCAACGCGTCAGCGTATCAATGAGGCCTGTGTGGCTCACCGGAGGCCGCTGGTGAGTGGTGCCGCCATCCGCATGGACGGTCAGTTGGCGGTGTTTGACCTGCGCCAACCGGGCAGTGCCTGCTACGCCTGTGTCTACGGGGAGGGCTCCGACGGTGATCTGGCGTGCAGCCAGGCGGGTATCCTGGGGCCGGTGGTGGGCACCATCGGCACGCTGCAGGCGTTGGCGGCCATACAGGTGCTGCTGGGGACATCCCTGCCTGCCACCCTGCGGCTGTTCGATGGCCGCACGCTATCCTGGCGGGAGATGCGTTTTCAGCGAGATCCCGCTTGTCCGGTCTGCTCCTCCCGCCAGATCCCTCCGGCGTGATACGCCGATAGCCTCATTGCCCCTGGGGGCGCGCAGGCTCATCGTCCCGAGCCGGCGCGGAATCCTGGGACAGGGTCTGTTCCGGCGCCATGTTCAGGGTCGGGTTGCTGGTCTCGGGGTCCGGGTCAGACAAGAAATAGACGGCCACCAGAATCAGTAGGCAGAGAATGATGGCTATGGAAAGGATGTGTCGCATGGTCCTGGCCTCCCTGGCTGAGCACAAAGGTCGACCCTGCGAGAAGGCGTTCAGGCCAACCTCCTTACTGCCAATATAGGCCCCTTTGCCGAGGGGGACAATGCACCTGACTGGGCCAGGCAGCGGCACTCACGCGGACAGCTGGACCACCTGATTATTGAGATCGGTGATTTGCCGGGCCATATCGGTAAGCAGGCTGTGAATCATGCCGGGATTGGTGCGGATCAGGTTTTTAAACTGGTGCTTGGGCACCTTGACCACGGAGCACCGGTGTTTGGCGCGCACCGTAGCACTGCGCGGGGAATGGGTGAGAAGGGCAATGGCGCCCAGCACTTCCCCTTCACTGACATGGCCGACCACAACGTCGTCTACCAGCACATCTGCCTGACCCTCGAACAGACTGAACACGTAATCCGCCGGTTCACCCTGGCGGATAATCACGTCACCGGGCTCGAAATAGGCAAACCCGGTGGTGGTATGGCTTTCTTCCGGGACATGGGCCGCGAGCAGGCGTAGCAGCATGGCCTGCTGGATGGTGAGAATACGGGTCCACAGCCGCGCCAGCCGCTCGTCGGCGAGGACGGTTTCGACCAGTTTCACGGTGGGGTAAGCGGCCAGCAGCACGGCACTTTCCGCGTAGTAGGTCACTTCGTCGTTGCCGGCGGCATCGGGCAGAATCATGTCCCCCTCATCCCAGGTAAACAATTTGCGCTCCTGACAGCGCATGCCCAGCATGCCGCCTTTCACGACGTAGGTGGTGTCAGCACACATGCCTTGCTTGAAGGCATTGTCTGTGGGTGCCAGAGGGAAGGACTGGGGTTGCAGTGGTAGCTGACCGATGAAGTCATCGACCAGGCGTTTGTACATGCGGGTCAGAGCGGAAAAGCCGCCACTGGCTTCGGCCACGGAAATCATGCAGTGCCTCAACAAACTCGTATTTTCGCCTGAGTATGCAGCAAGTTGAGGCTACGAAACAGGGCTGAGTTGTCAGTTGCCGGGGGTGCCGGTCGGGGGGCAGGTGTCCCTGTCTTGCCCCCACCGGTATGGGGTATCAGTAGTCCCGTTCCCGCGGACCAAATTGCGGAGCTTCCTTTTTCTGTCCCGCCTGGAGGGCGCGACGATAGTTCTTGCCGCGTAGCAGCTTGAACTGAAGTTTGCTTTCCGTATCGAATGCCTGGGTTTCCGGCACGTTCCAGGTTTGCTGGAACAGGGCCTTGGCAGCGCTGATGCCATCCGGGGAGCGAGTCTTGATGGCCTCGGCCAGTTGCTCCGCTTCCGCCAGCGGGTCTTCAGCCACCCGGGTGACCAGATTCAGGGCTTTGGCCTCGTCGCCCTTGAAGAGGCGACCGGTCATGGTCAGTTCCTTGGCCACATCCATGGGAACCAGTTCGCGCAGGGTGACACTGCCGGTCATATCCGGGATCAGCCCCCACTTGATTTCCATGATCGACATTTCACAGTCCGGCGTGCTGATCCGAAAATCCGCGGCCAGGGCGATCTGCATGCCGCCGCCGTAGCAGTAACCGTGCAGCACCGTGATGACCGGAATGGGCAGCTCACGCCAGCACCAGCAGACTTCCTGGAACAGGTTGGTTTTCTTTACGCCGTATTTGGTGAAGCCTTTCAGCAATTTGAGCGGCTGCTTCATGACGGTGCCGAAATCCAGCCCGGCACAGAACGCCTTGCCTGCGCCCTGCATGATCACCACGCGCAGGCTCTTGTCTTTGCGTACGGCTTTGGCGGCTTCCACCAGCCCTTCCATCATGGCGAAATCCAGGCCGTTGTATTTTTCAGCGCGGCTCAGCGTGACATAGGCGATGTCGTTTTTCTTTTCCAGGGTGACGCGATTCTGGAAGGTTTGAGTGGTCATGGAGCACCTCGGGTGGATACCTGTGCTGTAGGAGCCATGCTCGCATGGCGAACACCCGAAGGGGGTGCGAGCAGATTCGCCATGCAAGCATGGCTCCTACGGATAGGGTGTTATTGGAGTTTCTCTCGCAGCAGTTGATTCAGTTGCTGCGGATTCGCCTTGCCCTGTGTCGCTTTCATTGCCTGGCCCACAAAGAAACCGATTTTTTTCTTTTTCTTGGCATCATCAGAGTTGCGGTAATCCTCAACTTGGGGCGCGTTATTGGCGATGATGTCATCGACAATTTTTTCCAGCTCACCGCTGTCGCTCATCTGTTTGAGGCCCTTGGCCTCAATGATGGTATCCGGGTCACCTTCGCCGGCCCAGCAGGCTTCGAAAACCTGCTTGGCAATCTTGGAACTGATGGTGCCGTCTTTCAGGCGGGCAATAAGCTGGCCCAGTTGCTTGGCACTGACCGGACTGTCGCTGATGTCTTTTTCTTCCGCGTTCAATCTGGCGGCCAGTTCGCCCATCACCCAGTTGGCTGCCAGCTTGGCGTCGCCGCCGGCCTTGGCGGCACCTTCAAAGAAGGTGGCAGTGGCGATGGAGCCGGATAGCAGATCCGCGTCGTACTCGGACAGCTGATAGTCGTCCATGAACCGTGCCTTGCGCGCATTGGGCAGTTCCGGCATGGCCGCTTTCAGTGCTTCCAGGTCCGCATCGGTGATAGCCACCGGTAGCAGATCCGGGCAGGGGAAATAACGGTAATCGTTGGCGTCTTCCTTGCTGCGCATGGAGCGTGCGGTGTGGGTGTCGCCGTTGTACAAACGGGTTTCCTGCACAATCTCGCCGCCGTCTTCCAGCACATCAATTTGCCGTTCCACTTCCAGCTTGATAGCCCGTTCCATAAAACGGAAGGAATTCAGGTTTTTGGTTTCGGTGCGGGTGCCCAGTTCATCACCGGGCTTGCGAATAGATACGTTTACATCGAAACGCATGTTGCCCTGGGACATGTCGCCATCACAGATACCGATGGAGGTGACAATCGCATGGAGTTTGCGGGCAAAGGCCACCGCTTCTTCGGCGTTGGACATATCCGGTTCCGTGACCACTTCGATCAGCGGCGTACCGGCCCGGTTCAGGTCGATGCCGGTCATGCCATGGAAGTCTTCATGTAAAGATTTTCCGGCGTCTTCTTCCAGGTGCGCATGATGAATGCGCACGGTTTTTTTCTCACCGTTTTCCAGCTGGATTTCTACCTCGCCGGCACCCACGATGGGGTCGGCCATCTGGGTGGTTTGATACCCTTTTGGCAGATCCGGATAAAAATAATTTTTCCGTTCAAACACACTGTGACGGCAGATATCTGCGTTGATGGCCAGACCAAATAGCGCCGCTTTGCGCACCGCCTCCTTGTTCACCACCGGCAGGGTGCCGGGCATGCCCAGATCTACCAGCGATGCCTGGGTGTTAGGCTCGGCACCGGTGGACAGTTTGCTGCCGGAGAACAGTTTGCTGACGGTGTTGAGCTGGACGTGAATTTCCAGACCGATCACGACTTCCCAACTCATTGCTCACCTCCAAAAACCGGAGCCTGTTTATGCCAGTCGGTGGCCTGCTGATACTTGTGCGCCACGTTGAGTATCTGGCCTTCGCGGAAATAGTTACCGATGATCTGTGTGCCGGTGGGCAGGCCGTTGATAAAGCCGGTGGGCATGGACAGGGCCGGCAGGCCGGCCAGGTTAACCCCGATGGTGAAGACGTCGGCCATGTACATGCTTACCGGATCGTCTTTCTTGGCGCCCAGTTTGAAGGCGGTTTCCGGGGCGGTGGGGCCCATCAACACATCGACTTTTTCGAAGGCGCGTGCAAAGTCGTCACGGATCAGGCGGCGGACCTGTTGGGCGCGACGGTAATAGGCGTCGTAGTAACCGGCGGACAGGGCGTAAGCGCCGACCAGAATGCGGCGCTTAACCTCATCACCGAACCCTTCTGAACGGGAGCGTTTGTACAGGTCTTCCAGATCTTTCGGGTCGTCACAGCGATGGCCGAACCGCACGCCGTCGAAGCGGCTTAAGTTGGAGCTGGCTTCCGCCGGGGCGATCACATAGTAGGCCGGTACCGACAGTTTGACGCTGGGCAGTGATACCGAGACCACCTTGGCGCCCAGTTTTTCCAGTTCGCGAATGGCGTCGCGGCTGTTGTCGGCGATGGCGCCGTCCAGGGTGTCCGGGAAAAATTCTTCCGGGATACCGATGGTCAGGCCACGGATGTCGTTGTTCAGGGCGCCGAGATAATCATCCACCTTTTCATTAAGGCTGGTGGAATCACGATGGTCGTGACCGGCCATGGCCTGCAGCATCAGCGCGCAGTCTTCTGCACTCTGGGCCATGGGGCCGGCCTGATCCAGGCTGGAGGCAAAGGCAATCATGCCCCAGCGGGAAACGCGTCCGTAGGTGGGTTTGAGGCCGGTAATGTTGTTCAGGGCCGCCGGCTGGCGGATGGAGCCGCCGGTGTCGGTGCCAGTGGCGCCGGGGGCCAGACGGGCACCGAGACAGGCCGCCGCACCGCCGGAGGAGCCGCCGGGAACCCGTTCCAGGTCCCAGGGGTTCTTCACCGGGCCGTAGTAGCTGGTTTCGTTGGAGGAGCCCATGGCGAACTCGTCCATGTTGGTCTTGCCCAGCATGACGGCGCCTTCGGCGGCCATCTTTTCCACCACGGTGGCGGTATAGGGGGCAATAAAGGAATCCAGCATCTTCGAGCCGCAGCTGGTGCGCACGCCCTCGGTGCAGAAGATATCCTTGTGGGCGATGGGCAGGCCGGTGAGGAGGGCAGTATTGCCGGCGGCAATGGCCTGATCAGCGGCATCGGCCTGGGCCAGGGCCTGCTCGGCGGTCACGGTAATGAAACTGTTGAGTTCACTGTCGTGTTGCTGGATGCGGGCCAGGAAATGCTCGGTGAGCTCCCGGGAGGAGAAGTCCCCGGCAGCCAGACCGGCCTTGAGTTCTGTCAGTGTCTTGTTGTGCATGGCGTTGCTCATCACCTGTTTACTCAATCACCCGGGGAACCAGGAAACAGCCGTCTTCGGCGGCGGGGGCGATGTCCAGTGCCTTGTCGCGCACGTTGGGCTCGCTGACTTCGTCTTCTCGCAGGGGCTGGGTCACGTCCAGCGGGTGGGCCATGGGCGCCACATCAGTCACATCGGCCTGCTGCAGCTGGTCCACCATGGCCAGGATGTCATTGAGTCGGTCGGACAGGGCAGCGCTGTCTGCCTCGTCCACTTTCAGGCGCGCCAGATGGGCCACCTGGGCTACCACCTTGGAATCAATGGCCATGATTCTCTCCGTTGGGATTCTCTGCGGTGGGCAGAGATAAGCTAATGCGGGTCTGGAAAGCCGCAAAAAGTACCATAGACCGCCTGTCCGGGGCCACTGCCAGCCAGTGTAAAAGGGCCAGTGTCAGCTTGCCCAATGCCCCTGCCGTTGCTAGAGTTGCGCCATCTTGTGAGATGCCCGGTTTTTTCCCGCCCGGTGTCGTTTTTTCGCGAAAATTTCAGGAAACACGCCAGAGATGTCCATGATCAAGCGTATTCGGGGGATGTTCTCCACCGATTTGTCCATCGATTTGGGGACCGCCAACACCCTTATATATGTACGTGGCCGCGGCATCGTACTGGACGAGCCGTCCGTGGTGGCCATTCGCCATCATGGTGCCCAGAAGAGTGTCGCTGCCGTGGGGGCCGATGCCAAGCGCATGCTGGGCCGGACTCCCGGCAATATCACTGCCATCCGTCCCATGAAGGATGGGGTGATCGCTGATTTCGATGTCACCGAAAAAATGCTTCAGTACTTCATCAAGAAGGTCCACGACACCGGGTTTTTCCCGCCGGCGCCCCGGGTGCTGGTCTGTGTCCCCTGTAAATCCACCCAGGTGGAGCGTCGGGCCATCCAGGATTCGGCCTATGGCGCCGGAGCCCGCGATGTGTACCTGATTGAGGAGCCCATGGCCGCCGCCATCGGTGCCGGCCTGCCGGTAGAGGAAGCGCGCGGGTCCATGGTGGTGGATATCGGTGGGGGGACCACCGAGATCGCCCTGATTTCCCTGAACGGCGTGGTGTACTCCGAGTCCGTGCGGATCGGTGGTGACCGTTTCGACGAAGCCATTGTCGCCTTTGTGCGCAAGGAATACGGCTCGCTGATCGGTGAATCTACCGCTGAGCGTATCAAACACGAGATTGGTACCGCCTATCCCGGTTCCGAAATCCGCGAGATTGATGTGCGTGGCCGTAACCTGGCTGAAGGGGTGCCGCGCAGCTTCACCTTGAATTCCGAGGAAATCCTGGAAGCGCTGAAAGAGCCGCTGGCGGCCATCGTCAATGCGGTGAAAAATGCGCTGGAAGCCTCGCCGCCGGAACTGGCCTCCGATATCGCCGAGCGTGGCCTGGTGATTACCGGTGGTGGCGCCCTGTTGCGTGATATCGACCGGTTGATCAGTGAAGAAACCGGCCTGCCGGTGATTGTCGCGGATGACCCGCTGACATGTGTGGCCCGTGGTGGCGGCAAGGCGCTGGAGCTGATGGACAGCCAGGGTTTCGATATGTTGGCCATGGGCTAATAACCCATGGCTGCACCGGCCAATCCCACCTACCGACTCCTGATCGCGCTGGTTCTGGCCGTCATCATGATGGTTTTGGACCAGCGTACCCCCTGGGCTGCGCCGGTACGGCATGTACTCGGCTATCTCACCGCTCCGATCCATTACCTCGCCCATCTTCCGGTGGATTCGGGGGAATGGTTGTCCGAGCAGACCCAGAGCCGTGGGGCCTTGATCGATGAAAACCGGCGCTTGCAGAGACAGGCGCTGATTCTCGAGCAGCGCGTCCAGCGGCTGGCAGTGCTTGAAGCGGAAAATGTGCGTCTGCGCGAATTGCTCAATTCCTCTGCGGATCTGGATGCCAATGTACTGGTGGCGGAGATCATTGGTGTGGATCCGGACCCCAACCGGCAAGAGCTGGTGATCAACAAAGGCAAGGGCGAGCAGGTTTTCCGGGGTCAGGCTGTGCTGGATGCCCAGGGGCTGATCGGCCAGGTCGTGGATGCGGGCCCGCTCAGCGCCCGGGTCCTGCTGGTGACCGATGCCAGCCATGCAATGAGTGTGCAGGTGAATCGCAACGGGGTCCGTGCGGTGCTGGCCGGCACCGGGCAGTCAGATGGTCTCAAGCTTCTCTACGTGCCCGATACCGCAGATATTCGCGAGGGCGATCTGCTGGTCAGTACCGGGTTGGGGCAGCGCTACCCGCGCGGCTATCCCGTGGCGACAGTGACCAGCGTGCGCCATCAGTCCGGCGCACCTTTTGCTGAAATCGCTGCCCGTCCCACTGCGCGCGTGGATCGTGCCAGTCATGTCCTCTTGGTGCAGTCCACCGATGAGCCTCTGATTCCGGTTCCCGACCCGGAGGCCGCCAATGATCCATGATCGTCCCGCCGGTACAGGCGTCATTGTCGTTACCTTGCTGATCGCCGCATTGCTGGAAGTGGTTCCTCTGCCTGATAGCGTTAACTGGGTGCGCCCGGAGTGGATGCTGCTGGTGCTGGTCTACTGGGTGCTGGAATTGCCCAACCGCATTGGCGTGTTGTGGGGCTTCTTTGTTGGGCTGTATCACGATGTGCTGGTCGGCACCACGCTGGGACAATGGGGCCTGGCCTATGCCCTGGGCGCCTTTGTGATGCTGGCCGCCTATAAACGCATGCGGGTGTTCACCTCGTTGCAGCAGTGTGCCGTGGTTTTCCTGCTGGTAGGCACCGTCAGTCTGCTGGCCTATCTGGTGCAGGAATCCGTGGGTCGTACCCTGTATCCGCCTTACACCATTCTTTATGCTTCCCTGACCAGCGCGGTGCTTTGGCGACCGGTCTGTGCGCTGTTGCGCTGGGTACAGCTGCGTTTTCTAGTACGATAAAGAGCAGTTGACAGTTGATAATTGACAGTTGACAGCGAAAACCCGGATAACTTTGGGCCTGGCTTCAATCTTTCAGTTCTCGGCATCAATGATGCCGAGCAGCTATCAACTGTCCACTGTCAACTATCAACTGATTTTATGATTCTCTACCTCGCCTCAGGTTCGCCTCGTCGGGCAGAGCTGCTACGGCAGATTGCTGTTCCCTTTTCCATGCTGTCCGCCCCGGATATCGATGAAACCCCGTTGCCGCAGGAGCCGCCCCTGGAGTATGTCTGTCGTATGGCCCGGGAGAAGGCCCTGGCCGGTGCGGTGGGAGCCGGTGATCTGCCGGACGGTGCTGTACTGGGGGCTGATACGGCGGTGGTGTTGGGGGATGAGATCCTTGGCAAGCCGGCGGATGAGCAACAGGCGCTGGCCATGCTCAAGGCGCTCAATGGTGCCGAACATCAGGTGATGTCTGCGTTGGCATTACTGCACCGGGACCATATGGCGGTGCGGTATTCCATCACCCGGGTGCAGTTTCGCCAACTCAGTGAGGCGCAACTGCAGGCCTATGTTGCCACCGGTGAAGGCGCTGATAAAGCTGGCGGGTATGGTATTCAGGGTCTGGGCGCGGCGCTGGTGGCTTCGCTGACGGGCAGTTACAGTGGGGTGGTCGGCCTGCCGCTGGAACAGGTGGTGGCATTGCTGGATCAGGTCGGCATCCGTTACTGGCAACCCAATTGACTATGGCCTCAACTCGACCAAATCGCTGGCATCGACTGTATCCCCCTCTCTGGTGGTTGATTGTGGCGTTGCTGCTGTTGATCGCCACCTATGTGGTAGTCGGTCGCCAGTTGATGTTGCTGGTACCGGATTACCGGGAACGGCTGGAAAGCCTTTTTGAAGAACGTTTGCAGACGCCGCTGACCATTGCCGAACTGGACGGACAAATGTCCGGGCTGGTGCCCCAGTTTATCGCCCGTCAGATCCGGCTGCCGGCTCCGGAGGGGGATACTGCCCTGGAACTGGACGAAGTGGTGCTGGGTGTCGACGTATTCCGCTCCTTGTGGCATCGGGATCTGGTGCTCAAGGAGCTGCGCATTCAGGGCGTTGAGCTGAATCTGGTGCGTGGCGAAGACGGCAGCATACGCCTGCGTGGTCTGGATGCCCTGGGCAGCAATGACCCGCAACAACGTCCGCCGCTGGAGCGCATCCTGACCCTGTTTTACCGCCAGCAGTTGCTGGTGATCAGCGATGCCCGTCTTTCTCTGGCCTGGCCTGGCATGCCGCCACTGGCAGCCTCCGAGCTGGAGGCCACCTTGATAAACCGCGGAGACGAGCATCGGTTGGCGGTGAACCTGGAAGCCCGGGACCGGCCCCTGTCGGTTCAGGCACGCATTCATCTGCATGGTGATGCGTTTTCCCTGGAAGACGTGGAAGCGGATCTCTACGCCAGTCTGAAGGGGGAGCAGCTGCACGAATGGCTGCCCGATGACCTGGGCTGGCCGATGCAGCTTGCGGGGCTTGATGGCCGTTTGAAGGTGTGGTCTACCTTGAGGAAGGGGCAGCCCTACGATGCCTTCATCAATCTGACCCTGCCCACACTGACCCTGGAGCAGGGGGATATCTCCTGGCCCATGACGGACTTGTCAGCCCGCTTGGCGTTGGTCAGGGACGGGGAGCAGGCGACACTGTCGTTGTCTCGCCTGTCCGGTGATTCGCCGGCCGGGGCGCTGAGTCTGGGAGATATGGCGTTGCGTTGGCAGACCCGGGGAGAGCAACGCCAATGGCAGTTCCGGGGAAGTGAACTGCCCCTTCATGGCCTCAGTCAGCAGTTTCAGCAGTGGCCGTTTACCTTGCCCGACAATGTGCAGCGGATTCGCGAGCGGCTGGCGGATCAGTCACCGCGTGGTCTGCTGGACGGCGTCTATGTGCAGGGCCGTGCCAGGCAAATGGAGAAGTTCCAGTTACGTTTTACTGACCTGTCGAGTCAGGCTCAGGACCGTACACCCGGTGTCCAGGGGTTGTCCGGGTGGGTGTCTGGCAGTGCGACCGAAGGGTTGGCGCACCTGCACGGTGACAATCTCAGCCTGCAATTTCCGCGGCTTTATGATCATGCTCTGGCGGGACAGATCAGTGGCCTGCTGAGTTGGCAACGCCATGGCGAGGCGCTGAGGGTGCGCTCGGGACGGTTGCGGGTGGTCAATCCGGATGCCCATGGCGAGGCGATGATGCAGCTCAGTCTGTTGCCGGAACAGGTTCCGCAATTGCGTCTGGCGGCAGAAATCTATGAGGGTAACGGCGCCCGTGCCAACCATTATATCCCGCTCAAGCGATTGCCCGAGGGGCTCTCGGGCTGGCTTGGGCAGGCGATCCAGGGCGGGCACTTGCAGCGCGGACAGATCCTTTACCAGGGGCCGGTGAAGATCGACAAGAGTCAGCAGCAGGACCGGACCCTTCAAATGCGTTACCAGGCCCGCGATGTGCGCCTGTCTTACCTGCCCGACTGGCCGATGGCCAGCGGGGTGTCGGCGGATGTGCTGATCAATGGCCGCCAGGTGCGTGGTCTGGCTCGCACCGGCAGGATACTGGGCAGCGATCTGAAAGCCGTGCATGTGGATGTGGCAGACGTTGAAACCGGTGAGACGCCCCGACTGGTGATCTCCGGGCAGGCCCGTGGGCCGATCCAGGATCTGGATACGCTTTTTCAGGACACGCCACTTCGCAAACCCCTGCCCGACGAGTTGCTGGATTGGCGTTTCCGTGACGGCAGTATGGCCGGCTACCTGCTGCTGGACATTCCCTTGCAGAAAGACAGCGGCGCACCGGTGGTGATTGTGGATGCCCAGGTCAGCGACGCCACCTTGCACAATGCGCCGCGGAAACTGCAGATCACGGATGCCTCGGCACCGGTCTATTTTCACTCGCGCAATGGCATGCAGATTGACCAGCTGCAGGCCCGGGCCCTGGGTGGGCAGTTTGCGGGCCAGTGGCTGACCCGCGATGGCCGCAGCCGTCTTCAGCTCGATGGCAGTGTGCCCATGAAGCAGGCCGCAAACTGGCTTGGGTTCCCCTGGTTGGCGCCGTTGTCCGGGCAGTTGCCCCTGGGTCTCACCGTCCAGATTCCCTGGCAGGGAACGGCGTTTTCTTTGCGTGCGGCATCGTCCTTGAAGGGGATTACCGTGGACGCACCGGCGCCCCTGGGCAAGTCTGCACAGGCCACCCGCCCACTGGATATCCGCCTGAGCAACCCCGGGGGACGTTTGTCGCTGGAGTTGGACTATGGCGGTCTGCTGAAAGGGGCGTTCCGCATGGATAAACGCCTGCGAGGGGATCTGCTGCTGGGTAGCGGCTCCCTGCAGTTGCCTGATGAAGGGGTGCAGGTTCGCGGTCGTTTGGCTCAAGCCAGTGTGGAGCCCTGGATAGACTTTATTGGTGATCGACTGATGCCCTCGTTGAAGGCGAGCCGGGGGGGGGGCAGCGGTACCGGCCAGGCGTCACTGAGCAAGGTCAGCCTGCAGGTGGATCGTCTGGATCTGTTTGGCGTTGATGTGGCGGATACCCGCTTGTCGGTACTGCCTGCAAATGCCGGTTGGGATATGGCATTGAGTAGCCGGGCGGTAGCGGGGTCTGTGAGGATCCCGGACGGCTTTACTGCCCGGGGTGAGGCGCCGCTGTCCCTGTCCGTGTCCCGTCTCAATCTGACCCTCCCCGAAGGTGCCCTGGGGGACAAGGGCCAGTCTGTGCCGGTTTCTCCGTTGACGCTGCCGCCGGTGGATGCGGACTTCAACAATATCGTTATCAATGGCCAGGACTATGGTCAATGGCAAGGTAAGGTGCGGCCCGTCAAAGAGGGGGTGCGCATTTCTGAACTGGACGGCCGCTGGCGATCCAGCCGCTTTCAGGGCACGCTGGACTGGACCGAGCAGTCCGGCAAACCCTACAGCCGCTTCAATGGCAGCCTGTCCTCTGACAACCTGGGCCACTCCCTGAAAGCCTGGGGGTTACCGGCACTGATTGAGTCCGAGGATGCCCGTGCCCAGGTGGTACTGGGTTGGGCCGACTGGCCCCTCAACATGGATTATCTGGCACTGGAAGGGCAAACCCAGGTGGATATCGGCGAATGCCGGATTCCGGATACCGACACCCGAACCTCTTTCCTGCGTTTGCTGGGGATTCTCAACATCGGCACCATCCAGCGTCGCCTGCGGCTGGATTTCTCGGACCTGTACAAGAAGGGAATGAGCTGCGACAGCATCACCGGCGATTTCTCGATTGATGGTCCGCGCGTGGCCACCTCCAATCTGGCCATTGATTCGCCGTCCGCGGCGATTCGTGTGAAAGGTGCCATTGATCTGGAAAAGGAAACCCTGGATCACAACATGGAGGTTACCCTGCCATTGTCCAGTAACCTGTATGCGGGATGTCTGGCCGGGCCCGCTGCCTGTGCCGGCATTTTCGTGGTGGAGCGGATCTGGGGCGACCGGCTGGACAAGACTACCACCATGGAATACCGGGTAACCGGCAACTGGAGCAGCCCGCAGGTGAAAGAAACCGAGGGGATATTCGAATGACGTCAATGCGCTATTCGGTAGCGGCCATCCAGATGACCAGCAGCAAGCAGCCGGATGATAACCTTCGCCAGGCGGGAGCATTGCTGGCAGAGGCCCGGCAAAAAGGGGCCAGCCTCGCCGTGCTGCCGGAAAACTTCGCTGCCTACGGGGGCGACTATCGTTCCCTGGGCGAACGTTACGATGAACTGGTGAGCTGGCTGTGTGATCAGGCCAGGTCCCTGGATATGGCCATTATTGGTGGCAGCCTGCCCGCCCTGCAGCGGCCGGATGGCCGGCCGGTACCGTCGCCCCTGGTGCGAACCTGCTCCATCGCAGTCAGTGCCACAGGGGAGCCCCTGGCCCGTTACGACAAACTGCATCTGTTCGATGCGGATGTGCAGGATGCCCAGGGGCGCTACCGGGAGTCGGATTTCTTCGAGCCCGGTCAGGAAGTGGCCACCGTCTCTGTGGGCGGTCTGCAGGTGGGCATGGCGATTTGTTACGACCTGCGCTTCCCGGCGCTGGCGCAGCGGCTGGTTAACGCCGGCGCCCAGTTGCTGGTGTACCCTTCCGCCTTTACGGCGGTCACCGGGGCAGCGCACTGGCAGCTGCTGCTGCGTGCCACAGCGGTGCAGACCGGTTGCTATGTCCTGGGCGCCAACCAGTGTGGCCAGCATGGCCCGCGCCGATCCACCTACGGGCATTCCATGCTGGTGGATCCCTGGGGCACAGTGGTGGACAGTCTGGGTGATGCTCCCGGTGCCCTTGTGGCGGAGCTGGACCTTGCTACCATGAACGAGCTTCGGCAAAGAATGCCGGTTCAACAGCATCAACGATTCCGAATTGAAGGACCCTATGACACATAACGACGCCCTATCCATTGCCGAGTCTGTCCTGCTGGCGCCGGCAAACCTGCACACCCCGCAATTGGCGTCGCTGCTGAACGGCAAGCTCACCGGCCAGGCCGACTATGCCGACATGTATTTCCAGCACAGTCGCCATGAGGCCTGGGTACTGGAAGACGGCATCGTCCGCGATGCCAGTTTCAACACCGAACGCGGTGCCGGGGTGCGTATTGTCCAGGGCGACAAGACCGGATTCGCCTATAGCGATGACATCACTCTGGATGCGCTGCAGCAGGCCAGCGGCGCCGCCCGTGCCATTACTCGCCAGGGCCAGGATCGGCAGATTCAACTTTCCAGCCGGTCGGTGCCGGCCCGTTATGCGGCCATTGATCCGCTGTTGGGCTGGCCCGCCGAAGACAAGGTGGCCCTGTTGCAACGTATCGATGCCCTGGCCCGTTCACTGGATCCGGCCATCGTCGAAGTGACTGCCAGCCTCAGTGCTGAACAGGATGTGATTATGGTGGTGGCCAGTGACGGCACTCTGGCCGCCGATGTGCGGCCGTTGATCCGCTGCAATGTCAGTGTCATCGCCGAGCGCAATGGTCGCCGTGAGCGCGGCAGTGCCGGTGGCGGTGGCCGGGTGGCCTATGACTGGCTGTTGCAGGAAGAGCGTATCGAGACCTGGGCCCGCGAAGCGGTGCGCGGCGCCTTGCTGAATCTGGAAGCGGTAGCGGCACCGGCGGGGACCATGCCGGTGGTGCTGGGGCCGGGCTGGCCCGGTGTGCTGTTGCACGAAGCCGTGGGCCATGGCCTGGAAGGCGATTTCAATCGCAAGGGCACCTCCATGTTCGCCAAGAAATTTGGCCAGCAGGTGGCATCGCCCCTGTGTACGGTAGTGGATGACGGCACTCTGGCGGATCGCCGCGGTTCCCTGACCATCGACGATGAGGGCACCCCCACCGCCTGCAATACCCTGATCGAAAACGGCAAGCTGGTGGGGTTCATGCAGGACAAGACCAACGCTCGCCTGATGGGTGTGGCGCCCACCGGCAACGGTCGTCGGGAATCCTATGCGCACCTGCCCATGCCACGCATGACCAACACTTACATGCTCCCCGGTGAAAGTGACCCGCAGGATATCGTTGCCAGTCTCGACCGGGGTATCTACGCGGTGAACTTCGGCGGCGGCCAGGTGGACATCACTTCCGGGCGTTTTGTGTTTTCCACCAGCGAAGCTTATCTGGTGGAAAAGGGCAAGATTGTCTGCCCGGTGAAAGGCGCCACCCTGATCGGTAGCGGGGCGGAGGTGATGAGTCGTATCTCCATGGTGGGCAATGATCTGGCCCTGGATAGTGGTATCGGTGTCTGCGGCAAGGATGGCCAGTCCGTGCCGGTGGGGGTGGGTCAACCCACCCTGCGCGTGGACGCCCTGACAGTGGGGGGCACTGCCTGATGTCACAGGTCATGGATGTGCTGTCACGGATGCGTCTGTTCGCCGGGCTCAGTGATGAAGAGCTTGGGGTGCTGGAGAAACTGGTCTTTGTGAATCGGGTTCCGGCGGGCGAGCCGGTGTGCCGGGAAGGAGACCGCAGCGATTTTGTCTGCTTCGTGGTGCGTGGCTGCCTGGATATCGTCAAGAACAGCGAGGCTGGCGGAGAGGTGGTGATTGCCCATCTGCGCCCGGGGGACTCCATGGGTGAGATGGCACTGGTTGACCACGAGCCCCGCTCGGCGACAGTCCGTGCTGCGGAGGATGCCACCCTGATCGTGCTTACCCGTAAAGGCGTGGAACAATTGCGCAAACGCAGCCCCCATGCGGTCAGTCTCATCATGGAAAACATTGCCCGCTTGTTGTGCCTGCATCTGCGCCGCACTTCCTCACAGCTGGCCCAGTTCAAACTGCCGGTTGGGTAACGTCATCAACTACGCGGCGGGCTTGTCGATGAAAGTATGTTGCCTGGTAATGGTTCTTGTCGCGCTGGCGGGCTGTGATCCGGTGCAGTGGCCGGCGGAGGTGCGTTTGCCGGACGGGGCCGTGTATGACGGTGAGACACGGGATGACCTCTTCCATGGAGAAGGGACGCTGACCTGGCCGGATGGCCGCTACTACGAGGGCGCTTTCCGTGAAGGACGGCTCCATGGACACGGCAAGCTGGTGGACCGGCGGGGCTGTGTTCAGGAAGGTCAGTTCGTCGACGGCGTTCTGCACGGGCAGGGGCAATTTACCTGTGACGAGGCCACCTGGCAGGGCCGGTTCGAACAGGGGGAGCTGGTGGAGGGCTCCGTCAGCTATACCGAAGGGGGCTCATATCAGGGGGAGTTTCGTGATCTTGCTCCCCATGGCCAGGGGCTCTGGGTCACCGAGGCGGGACAACACTACGAAGGCCGTTTCGAGAATGGTGAACTGGTGGAAGGCCGTTACCGGGATGAGGAAGGCTACCAATATGAAGGGCAGTTCCGTTATTTTTCCTTCCATGGCCAGGGCACGCTGACCCGTCCGGACGGCGTGGTGATCCGTGGCGAGTTTGAAAACGGTTATGCCCACGGCAACGGTACGCGCACCCGTCCGGCGGAGGGTGATGCGCAAGCGCAGGTGGAAAAAGGCTATTTCGTGCGTGGCCGTTACTATGCCAGCGAGGAGGCCTATCAGAAGAACCGCCACGCCCAGGCGGCGCAAATTGAAGCGCGTTTATATACCGAGTCCAGCCGCTTGCAGTCGGTGTTGTCATCCCTTGCCCCACAGCGTCCCGGCGTACGTGATGTGTACTTGCTTGTGGTGGGGGGCGATGGCACGGAAGGTGTGTTTGCCCGCGAGGTGGATTGGGTGGCAGAGCGGCTGGGATCCGTGTTCGATCTGAAACGTCGCCATGTGAAGCTTGTCAACGGTGGCAGCGACGACCTGCCCCTGGCGACCCGAACCAGTGTGCGTGAAGCCCTGGAAGCCCTGGATGCGTTAATGGATCCAAACGAAGACCTGCTCATGGTGCATCTGGTCAGTCACGGTTCCCGGGAGGGCGCCCTGTTGCTGGATGACCATAATCTCACGCTCAATGATCTCAGCGTGGCGGATGGAAAACAGTGGCTCAATGCCCTCAAGGCCAGGCACCAGTGGCTGGTGGTGTCGGCCTGTTATTCCGGCCAATGGGTGGACGCCCTGGCTTCCCCCCGGCGGGTGATATTCGCCTCCGCCGCATCGGATCGCACATCTTTTGGTTGCGGGGATGATTCTGATCGTACCTGGTTCAGCAAGGCGCTATACGGTGAAGACATGGCGGCGGGCATCGACGACCCCGCCGCCTGGTTTGCCGCGACCAGCGTTAAGGTGACCGGGATGGAGGAAGAGCAGGGCATTGATGGTGAGGAGCACTCCATGCCGCAACAGGCGGTGGGAGAGGCGTTCGTTCGCTGGTGGCAGGGCAATAAAGCAGTTAACAGTGAATAGTTAACAGTTAATAGTGAAAACCTGAAGCGTAGTATGAGGGTAGGGTGCACTGAGCCTAGGGCGAACTGCAGCGGCCTTGCATTGTTTCTCGGCCCAACTTGCATTGGTGCAGTTCGCCTTAGGCTCAGTGCACCCTACGCCAGCTGGTTGGCTTGGTGTGTAGGCATAAGCGTCTCTCAATACAGAGGCGCGGTTTTGTCCAGCTGGTTCAAATAGCTCATCAGCTTGCGCCGCTCGCGTTTGAACTTGTCTTTTTCTGCGGCAGACGCTGTGGCCGGGTCGGCCACGCGGGCCTTGAGCGCATTACGGCTCAGGTTTCGCAGCTGCTGGCGCTCACCGTGAGGGAAGAAGTCCAGGACTTGCTGCAGGGTGCTTTCAGCGTCCCTGGGCTGATCGCAGGCCATGATCTGCTCCACCCAGTTGGTCAGCCGCTGCTGGCGGAACGGATCATGAAACGCTTCCAGGGCCTGGATGATCTGCTCGCTGTTGGATTCGCGCATCAGGCGACCGATGTACTGGGCATGGCGACGGCGGGCCTCGTGGTGATTGATACGGCCGGCTTCGTCCAGGGCCTTTTTCAGTTCATCGCCCAGGGGCAGCCGCTCTCGCTCCGCCGGCTTCATGTCCATCAACGAGAGTCCCAGCTCCTGCAAAGCACTGTCATCGCGTTTTTGTTGTGTCTTGCTGGTCAGCAGGTCGTCGTTATACTCGGTCATTACATTTTCTGATTCTGGTTACGGAACCGCTATTTTATGTCTGATTCCCCCGCAACGACAGCAGTACTGGATATTGCCCAATTACGCCAGGCGGAAGACACGGCCGCCTGGGTGCTGGAAGAGGCGAAACGGCAGGGCGCCGATGGCGTGGAAGTGAATGTGAGCCTGTCCCAGGGGTATTCGGTGAATGTGCGCCAGGGCGAGGTGGAAACCGTGGAATTCCACCGCGACCGGGGGGTCTCGGTGACCGTGTTTCGTGGCCAGCGCAAGGGGCATGCCAGTAGTTCCGATGACAATCGGGATAGCCTGCGCGATACCATCCAGGCGGCGGCCTCGATTGCCCGCTACACCGAGGAAGATCGTTATGCGGGCCTGGCGCCGGCTTCCATGCTGGCCCGGGAGGTGCCGGATCTGGATCTGTATCATCCCTGGGCAATGGATACCCAGGCGGCCATTGACGAGGCATTGCGCTGTGAAACCGTGGCTCGCAATGATGCCCGCATCGTCAATTCCGAAGGGGCGTCCATCAACAGTGGCGCCAGTCTGCGGGTCTTCGCGACCTCTGAAGGTTTCTTGCATGGCTACCGTGGCACCCACCACAGCCGGGTCTGTAGTGTGGTGGCGGAAGATGAAAACGGCATGCAGCGCGATTACTGGTATGACGGCGGGCGTATTGGCGAGCGACTGGCCGCTGCCGAGGAGATTGGCGAGAAAGCCCGGGAGCGGACATTGGCCAGGCTGGGGGCCAGTATTCCCGAAACCGGTGAATTACCGGTGATCTTTGCGCCGGAGGTGGCCTCCGGCCTGTTGGGACACCTGGTGTCGGCGATCAGCGGCGGCGCCCTTTATCGTCGTAGTTCCTTTCTGCAGGACAGCATCGGCAGCAGCGTGCTCCCCAAGGGGTTCTCGCTTACAGAGAATCCTCATCTGGCTGCCGGAAATGCTTCCGCGCCGTTCGATGGGGATGGGTTGCCCACCCGGGCCCAGTCTTTTGTGGAGGATGGCGTGCTGCGACAGTATGCGTTGGGTCTGTATGCCGGTCGCCGTTTGCAGATGGACCCCACCGGCAATGGGGGCGGGGTGCGCAACCTGTCGATCACGGATACCGGCGAATCACTGGCGGCCTTGATGGCTCGAGTACCCAGGGGGATTCTGGTCACAGAAGTCATGGGGCAGGGGGTGAATCTGGTGACCGGTGACTATTCCCGTGGTGCTAGTGGTTTCTGGTTTGAGAACGGCGTCATACAAGGTGCCTTGCAAGAGTTTACCATTGCGGGGCATCTGGGGGAGATGCTCAGGGGTATTCAGGGTAGCGGCACCGATGTGGATTATCGGGGTAACATTGCCAGCGGCTCGCTATTGCTGTCGCCCATCAAGATCGCCGGGCGATAGCGTATCCAGGCATTTTCAATGGATGAAAATTTTTTTCGGTAAAGGAGTAAACCGTGAGTGAAATCAATCCGTATCAACAGCCCAAGGCCGAGTTGATTGACGACAACAATCCACCCGCTCAAGCGCTGACCATTTTGTCAGAGCCACGTAGTATCAGTGTGGGGGATGCCCTGGGCTGGATCGGTAGTGGTCACAAGATGCTGCCGGGGCACTGGGGTGTGGTTCTGGGGGCGCTGGTGGTCACCGTGCTGATCACCTCTGCGTTCCAGATCATTCCGCTGCTCGGCATGATCGCGCAAGTCCTGGCAACGCCCCTGCTCTATGCCGGCATCGTGAAAATTTTCCATCGCATGGAAACCGAGGGCAAGTCGGATTTTGCGGATCTGTTTGCCGCTTTCTCAGAGCGCACGGCACCCCTCATTCTGATGGCTCTGGCCCAGCTGGGCGTGATGCTGCTGCTTGGGGTTGTCTTTGGTGGTCTGGGCTATGCCATGGGGGTCAGCGGCGGTGCCAGTACCGGGGCGATGGTAGTGATCGGCCTGTTGGGTCTGGTGGCCATGTTTGGCTTTATCTACCTGTTCTACTTCACCGTGCCATTGATCTTCCTGGGTAACAAGGGCGTGGGGGAAGCCATGAAGCTGAGCATTGCCGGTTTCACCCGCAATGTGATTCCCTTGATTGTGTACCTGTTGGTAACCATGGTGATCGTGCTGGTGGCGGCCTTGCCGTTACTGCTGGGTTGGCTGTTCGTCATGCCGATTCTGGCCGGCGCCTACTACGTGTCCTTCCGGCAGATTTTTGTGGAGTAATGTCCGCCGGAAAGGCTTAAAAAAAGGCGCCAATCATTGGCGCCTTTTTTTGTGAGTGAAAATCTCAGACCAGCAGATGGGCATAAAGCACGGTGGCCAGGCCCAGGAAGGCAAAGAAGCCCACGATATCGGTGATGGTGGTAAGCACTACGGAGCCGGCCAGAGCCGGATCGATACCCATCTTCTTCATGATCATCGGCAACATGGCGCCGGCACAGGCGGCCATGATCAGGTTGATGATCATGGCGGCAGCGATGACCATGCCGATACTGGGGTCGTCAAACCACAGTGCTGCCGTAATGCCGATCACCGTGGCCCAAAGCAGGCCGTTCAGTGCGCCAACAGACAATTCCTTGACCAGCAGATAGCGGGTATTACTGGACTGGATCTGTCCCAGTGCCATGGCCCGGATCACCAGGGTCAGGGTCTGACTGCCAGCGATACCGCCCATGCTGGCAACAATGGGCATCAGGATGGCCAGCGCCACCACTTTTTCCAGGGTGGCTTCAAACAGACCGATCACGGCGGAGGCGGCCAGGGCGGTAAGCAGATTGATGCCCAGCCAGACAGCCCGACGCCGCGCCGTTTGCCAAACGGAGCCAAAGGTGTCCTCGTCCTCATCCAGACCGGCCATGCTCATCAGTGAGTGGTCCGCTTCCTCGATGATTACGTCTACCACGTCATCAATGGTAATCCGTCCGACCAGCATGCCGTCTTCGTCCACCACCGGGGCGGTTACCAGATCCTGGCGTTCAAAGATCTTGGCCACTTCGTGAGCAGGCAAGTTGGCGGGAATGGATTCGGTATCAGTGATCATGGCCTCGCGCACGGTGGTGCCGGGATCGCTGATTAGAACCTTGGTCAGTGGTAACAACCCGATAAACTGATTACGGCGATTGACCACCGCCAGGTTATCGGTGGTACGAGGGATTTCCCCCCGGCGGCGCAGGTAGCGTTGCACCACTTCGAAGGTGATTTCCGGGCGGATGGTGATCACATCCGTGTTCATCAGGCCCCCGGCGGTATCCTCCGGGTAGCTCATCACCTGTTCCAGCCGGTCGCGATTCTGCTCGTCCAGGCTGGCCATGACCTGGCTGGTCACATGCTCAGGCAGCTCCTGCAGCAAGTCGGCAAGGTCATCGGTGTCCAGCTCTTCCACCAGAGAGACTAGCTCATCAGTGCTCAGGTTGCGCAGTAGCTCAACCCGCACTTCCTCGCCAAGATACTGGAGAACCTCGCTTTCCTGGTCCTTGCTGAGCAGTTGCCAGAGAATCTCCCGTTCCCGGGGCGGAAAGGATTCCAGCAAATGCGCCGCTTCCGCACCGGGGAGATTGTTGAACAGCTGTCGCACCTGCGTATAGGTGCCGCTGGACAAGGCGCGGTTGATGACTTTGTGGTGCTGTTGACTACGGCTGGTATCGGCGGGCATGGAATATAATGAATAGTTAATAGTGAATAATGAATAACTCTCTGGATGGTACCCCAAATCCTGCGCTATTAATTATTCATTATTAATAATTCATTGCCTTTTACTCTTCTTCATCAAAGCGGCGGGCGAACAGGTCGGTGAGTTCGTCCATGGCGGCGGCTTCATCATTGCCTTCCACCTGGAAAACCACGCTGCTGCCTTTGGCGGCGCCCAGCATCAAAAGGCCCATGATGCTTTTGGCATCGATGGGTTTACCGTTATGAATAACGTGGATGCGGCTCTCGTATCGCGATGCCACACTGACCACCTTGGCGGCGGCGCGGGCATGAAGCCCGAGTTTGTTGATGATATCCAGTTTTGTTTCGATCATTGCGCGGCAGAGGCCTTAATCCAGTTCGCGGTGGCGTACCTGCAGGGTGGTGCCCTCATCACGCAGCCGTTTTGCCAGTTGCTCGGTGATAAATACCGAGCGATGGCGACCGCCGGTACAGCCAATGGCCACCGTCACATAGCTGCGGTCGCTCTCGGCGAAAGCCGGCAGCCAACGTCTCACGAAGTGGTGGATATCCTCCAGCATGTCGTGGCTGGCCTGGTGTTCCTTGAGGAAATCGATGATGGCTTCATCGCGCCCGGTAAAGGGGCGAAGATCTGCGCGCCAGTGGGGGTTAGGCAGTACCCGTACATCAAACACCAGGTCGGCATCATTGGGCAGGCCATTTTTGAATCCGAAGGACTCAAGCTGAAGGGAGAGGGCGGCGCTGCGATTGGCGACCCGCTCACGCACCAGATTGCGAAGGCTGTGTACGTCGTAATTGCTGCTGTCGATCACCAGATCGGCACGCAAGCGGATGTTGGCCAAGAGCTCCCGTTCATGCTGGATGGCGGATTCCAGTGAACCCTGTTGCGCGCCGAGAGGATGCCGGCGGCGGGTGGCACTGAAGCGTTTCAGCAGAGTGCTGTCGTCCGCATCCAGATAAATGATTTCGGTCTTGACCTGTTGCTGATGCAACGCATCCAGAATGGCGTCAAAAGCCAGCAACTGGGTAGGCAGGTTGCGGGCATCAATGCCTACCGCCGCCCGCTCAATGGGCAGCTCTCCCTGGCTCAGCTGCTCTGCAAGAGTGGGCAACATGCCCACCGGCAGGTTGTCGACGCAATAGTAGTTCTGGTCTTCCATGGCCTGCAGGGCCGTGGTCTTTCCCGAGCCGGAGCGGCCGCTGATGATGGTGAGTTTCATGGCTGCACCGCGCCTCTGCCATACACCACACGCAGGCATCCACGGTCAGCAGAGGAGGGGCGGTGGCTCTGACGCATAATGCCCGAAAGCTTGATGGGTAATGTCATGATGCCAGTCGCAGCTCCGCTTCGGATTCCACGGCAGTGTGATACAGGTGGTGATTGTCCTTGCTGAGTCGCAGCTCGGCACGGTAGTCGTCGTCGTTGAACAGGGAGGCCAGGTGGCTGAGGGTTTTCAGGTGCTGTTCCGGGTTTTCCTGGGGAACAAGCAACACAAACACAAGATCCACGGGGCGACCGTCAACGGCATCAAAATCGATGGGAGTGGACAGTTTCAGCAGCAGCCCGATGGGTTGCTGGCAGTGACCGAGACGACAGTGAGGAATGGCGATGCCTTCGCCGATGCCCGTGGAGCCCAGCTTTTCCCGGGCTACCAGGGCGTCGAAGACCTCCTGTTCGTTGAGGCTGTCGCAGCCGGCCGCAGCCAGCTGCGCAACCTGGTCCAGCAGCTGTTTCTTGCTGCTGGCCTGCACCTGATTATGGGTGCGTGCTTCGGTGAGTAGTTCGCGAACTCGCATAATTGTCGCTTTGGGGTCAGTGGCCGTGCTTGTGGCTGACGGCCTTTTCCTTGTGTTTGAGAATCTGGCGGTCGAGCTTGTCCGTCAGCTTGTCGATGGCAGCGTACATGTCCACTGCCTCAGCGGTGGCGAAGACGTCAGCCCCGGAGATATGGATAGTGGATTCCGCCTTGTGGGTCTTGGGTTCCGGGGAAAGAATCACCTGGACACTGGTAATCTGGTCGAAATGCCGTTCAAGACGGGAAAACTTGTCTCCCACATAGGCTCGCAAAGCGTCGGTAATTTCCAGGTGATGACCGCTGATATTAATTTGCATGTCTGGCTCCTTTACCTGCTCTTGGGCCGTCCCGGCGCCTACACCAAACGCTTGCGGGCGCTGGATGACGGTATTCTCATCGCCTCTCTGTACTTGGCGACTGTCCGGCGCGCCACGTTGATTCCCTGCTCATTCAGCAAGCTTGCCAGCTTGTTGTCGCTGAGCGGCTTGCGGGGATTCTCGGCAGCGACCAGCTTCTTAATAATGGCACGAATAGCGGTGGAGGAACACTCACCGCCGCCGTCTGTTCCCACGTGACTTGAGAAGAAATATTTCAGCTCAAAGACGCCGCGGGGTGTCATCATGTATTTCTGGTTGGTGACCCGACTAATGGTCGATTCGTGCATCTCGACGGCATCGGCAATGTCGGCCAGAACCAGGGGTTTCATGGCCTCCTCCCCATAATCGAAGAAGTCTTGCTGGACTTCAACAATACGGGTGGCCACCTTCAACAGGGTGTCGTGGCGGCTTTGCAGGCTCTTGATGAACCACTTGGCCTCCTGCACGCAGTTGCGCAGGTACTGACCATCCTCTCCCCCGGCTTTGCGGGCCATGGCGGCGTACTGCTGCTGCAGGTTGACCTTGGGCAGCACCTCCTCGTTCAGGCTCACCTGCCAGTGGCCCTGGTGCTGGCGCACGATCACGTCCGGGACCGCGTAATCCACCTGGCTTTCCCCGATCTGCTCACCGGGGGCAGGATCCAGAGTGCGCAGCAGGGAGAGGGCATCAAGCAGATTTTCCTCGCTGATCTGCAGGACCCGCCGCAGGGCGGCATAGTCGTGTTTTTCCAGTAGCTCCAGATGCCCCAGCAGGGCCAGGGCATACTCCAGGAAGGGTGTGTCCGAGGGCAGTTGGCGCAGCTGCACGCGCAGGCAGTCGGCCAGATCGAGACTGGCCACGCCCACCGGATCAAATTGCTGCAGGCGATGCTGCACCGCCAGTACCTCATCGGCTTCCAGTTCATCGCCTTCGGTGAGCAGGTCCTCCTGAGCATTCATCATCGCCACGATGTCGTCCACGGACACGGTCAGGTAGCCGCGATCGTCCAGGGATTCGATGATGGTCATGGCGATAATGCGGTCCACATCGCTCATGGGAGTCAGGTTCAGTTGCCAGAGCAGGTGGTCCTGCAGGTTGCCGGCCACACTATGGCGTTGCTGCCAGTCGTCGGCATCGTCGGGAAGGGCGGTGGAGGCGCTGCTGGTCTGGCCGGAATAGACATCGTCCCATTCCGTTTCAATGCCCGGTTCGTCGTCCACGAACTCTTCCAGGGCATCTTCCCGTTCGGTATCCAGCTCCTGCTCGTCCTGACGCTCTTCGTCAGTGTCAGGCAGGGATTCGTCGCCAAAATCGTCAGCCAGCTCCAGCAACGGATTGCTTTCTACTGCCTGCTGAATTTCTTGGCGCAGGTCCAGCGTGGACAGCTGCAAAAGGCGAATGGCCTGCTGCAGCTGCGGTGTCATGGTCAGCTGCTGGCCGATTTGTAGTTGTAGGCTTGGCTTCATACTGCTCAGGCTGATTGGTCCCCAAAACCCGAGAATAACAGCCTATCTATGAGGCAAGCAATATTTGTGCCAATGGTGGTTCTGTGCTATGGAGCGGAGTTGACAGTTGATAGTGGACAGTTGACAGCTACGCGATAAAGGCTCTTGGTTCAGAAAACCATTTGAGGCCGCGCCCAAGCTTTAAACGCGGCCTCATACATTGCAGATGAAGACAGGATTTCCCGCGACAGCTGTCAACTGTCCTCTATCAACTGTCAATTTGTTTACAGTCTAAAGTCGGCACCCAAGTACACATCCCGCACCTGTTGGTTGCCCAGAATGGTGTCTGCATCGCCGGAGGCGATGATATGGCCGGCGCTGACGATGTAGGCGGTATCGCAGATATCCAGCGTTTCACGCACGTTGTGGTCAGTGATCAGTACACCAATACCGCGCTCTTTCAGGTGGCGAATGATGCCCTTGATGTCGTTCACGGAAATCGGGTCCACGCCGGCGAAAGGCTCATCCAGCAGAATGAAATCCGGGTCCGTGGCCAGGCCGCGGGCAATTTCCGCCCGGCGCCGTTCGCCGCCGGACAGGCTCATGCCCAGGGAATCGCGAATGTGGGTGATATGGAATTCCTTGAGCAGGCTTTCCATGCGCTCGTGACGTTCCGCCTTGCTGAGATCCTTGCGGGTTTCCAGGATCGCCATGATGTTCTCTTCCACGGTCAGGCGGCGGAAGATGCTGGCTTCCTGGGGCAGGTAGCCGATGCCGCGCTGGGCGCGACCATGCATGGGCAGATGGGTGATGTCCGCGTCGTTGATGTCGATGCGCCCGGCATCGGCTTCCACCAGGCCTACGATCATGTAGAAGCAGGTGGTCTTGCCGGCGCCGTTGGGCCCAAGCAGGCCGACGATCTGGCCGGCTTCCACGTCCAGGGACACATCTTCGATGACCCGGCGGCCCTTGTAGCTTTTTGCCAGGTGATGGGCGCGTAAATGGCTCATGGGGTGTTTGGCTCCGCCTCGGGGGAGGGCGCCACAGGCGCCTCGCCGTTTGCATTGTCGTCTGCCGGTGGGGCTTGTTCGGTGCCAGGTGTCTGGTTCTCGGCGGGGATCACCAGTCTCACTCGCTTGTCGCCTTCACTGCTGGCGTCGACTCGCTTGGAGTCCAGGCTGTATTCCACCCGGGCGCCCTCGAAAGTGTTGCCAAGATGTTCAATGTAGGCATCACCGGTGAGCACCAGGGTGCGTTTGCGGATGTCGTAGACCAGGTTGTTGGCGTGGGCCTGCAGGTCCTTGCCTTCTTGCATGCGTACCGGGGTGCCTGAGGCCTCCACGCGAGTCAGTTCGCCATTACGGGTAAACAGGCGCATTTCATCGGCAAACAGTTTGCGCTTGCCCTGTATCAGCTCCACATTGCCGCGATACAGGCCGCTGCCAGCGTCCTGCTCAAAGCGCCCGGAATCAGCGGTGACAGACACGGGCATTTGCCCAGGCGCCGCCAACGCCGTCACCGGCAGGGCAGCGGCAAGGGCGATGGTTCTAAGAAGCCGGTGCGTCAAACTCACTCTTTACTCCTTTTTCAAGGGTCAGGATGCCCTTGTCGAGATCGGCCTCCAGCGCTCCCGCGCGGGTGGTGCCGGATTCAAATTCCAGGTCCACATTGTCGGGAGAGCTGGCGATGTTGGTGTCGCTGTAAAAGCGCAGCTCCTGGGTATCCAGGGTAATCTTCTGTTGCTGGTTCCGGGCTTTCACGTCGCCGGAAAATACGATCAGGTCGCCATTTTCCTTGACGACGCCCTGCTCGCTAACGATGGTCCAGCTGCCCTTGTCGTTGGCCATTTCCAGCTCCGGTTCCTGCATCTCCGTGAGTGGATTATGGTCGTACTGTGTCAGGGTTTTGGCGGTCAGATAGTACTGGAGACGGCCGTCCTCTTCACTAAAAGCCCGCGCCGTAATGTCTTTGGCAACAATGGCTGGTGCCGTGAGGATGCCATCCTCCTGCCCGGGGAGAGTGTCATCCCACTCGTGGAGCGTCATCAGCATCACCAGTCCCAGCATCAGGACACCGGTGGCGCTGAGCAGGCCCTGGCGCTTCATGCCGGGCTCCGCTGTGCCAGGATGGCGTCGCAAATTTCCCGCACCGCGCCCTCGCCGCCACGCCGTTCGGTAATGTGGTTGGCGGCCGCCTTGGCGCAGTCATGGGCATTGGCCGGGGCAAAGCTGAGCTGGGCCCATTCCAGGGCGCTCACGTCCGGTTCGTCATCGCCGGCATAGCCGGTTTCGCTGGCGGCAATACCCAGCTGGTTCGCCAGGTCGGCCAGGGCGACACCCTTGTCCTCGCGGCCCTGAATCACATGGTTAATGCCCAGGTCGGCGGCGCGTTTGGCCACCATGGGGGTGTTGCGGCCTGTGATGATGGCCAGGGTCACGCCGCTGGCGGCCAGTTTCTTCAAGCCGTGGCCGTCCAGGGTGTTAAAGACTTTGAGGGTCTCGCCGTCCGGGCTGAAGTAGATGCGTCCGTCGGTCATCACTCCGTCCACGTCGAAGGCCATCAGGCGCAGTTTCTGGGCATCAATGGAAGACAGTTGCATTGGCATTTACACCACCCCCGCGCGCAGCAGGTCCTGCATATTGAAGGCACCCAGTGGCTTGTGGTCCTGGTCGCAGACCATCAGGCCGTTGATCTTGCGGCTTTCCATGATCTGCAGGGCCTCCGCGGCCAGGTGGCCAGGTTCAATGGTGATTGGCTGGGCCACCATCACCTCGTCGATGGTGGCCTTGCGGATGTCGATGTCGCGGTCCAGCATGCGGCGCAGATCGCCATCAGTGAAGATGCCTGCCAGGGTGCCGTCGTCCCGGGTGATGGCTGTCATGCCCAGACCCTTGCGGGTCATTTCCAGTAGCGCTTCGCTGAGCGAGGTCCCACTGGCAACCACCGGCAGTTGTTCCCCGGCGTGCATGATGTCATCCACCTTCAATAGCAGGCGCCGGCCCAGGCTGCCGCCGGGGTGGCTCATGGCGAAATCTTCGGGCGTAAAGCCGCGGGCTTCCAGCAGGGCAATGGCCAGGGCATCGCCCATGGCAAGGGCCGCTGTGGTAGAGGAGGTGGGGGCCAGATTGTGCGGGCAGGCTTCTTCGCTGACCGCCACGGTCAGGTGCACATCGGAGAGCTGCGCCAGGGCAGATTGTGGCCGGCCGGTCATGCCAATCAGGGCGGTGCCCTTGCGTTTGATGACCGGGAGGATGGCCAGTACTTCGGCGGTTTCTCCGGAGTTGGACAGGGCCAGCACCACATCGTCCGGGGTGATCATGCCCAGGTCGCCGTGGGACGCTTCCCCCGGATGCACAAAGAAAGAAGGTGTGCCGGTGCTGGCCAGGGTGGCGGCCAGTTTGCTGCCCACGTGGCCACTTTTCCCCATGCCGGTGACGATGACCCGTCCGCGGGCGGCCAGCATCAGGTCGCAGGCGGCGGAGAAGCTGTCATCCAGGCTGTCTTTCAGGCAATCAACGGCTCTGGCCTCGATGTCCAGTACCCGTCGACCCACGCCGATGTGGTCGTGACTCATTCATCTCTCCTCTGGTCGGGGTCGATTATACATTGCTGGGGACGCCTCGTTGACCCGAATTCTGTTTCATTTGGAACCGTTGGGACATCTTGTGACTCCAACAAAGCAGATGCGGTTCAGTGTGTTACTGGACATCAGCGGTATAAAACCGTAAAACCGCCGGACATTAACAGGGAGTTTTCTATGCATTTGCAGCGTGTTATCCGGATCTGGTTGGCAATGGTGTTTACCGCCATGGCCTCTTTGGCGGCGGCGGACAGCGATCCGCGGCAGGTGGTGATGGAAGCGGTGGAGCGTATGACCTCCCGTATCGAGGCGGAGCGGGAGCAACTGGAGGCTGATCCGGACCGGGCCAAGGAGCTGGTGCGCGAGGAGCTTGGCGATCTGGTGGACTTCAAGCGTATCACCCGAATGGTGATGGGCGATTACTTCGGGCCGTCCAGCAAGGAACAGAAGTACCGGTTTCTGGACGTGTTCAAGAATAGCCTGATCAATACCTATGCCTCCGGTATTACCCTCTATGAAGGCCAGAAGATTACTACGCTGCCCATGCAGGAAGGGGATCGCAAAGGCGATTATGCCCGGGTACGCATGGAGGTGAAGACCAACTCCGGCAAGACGGTACCGATCTACTACACCCTGTTCCTGCGTGATGGCCAGTGGCGGGTAATCAATGTTTACGTGAACGGTCTGGATCTGCGCGATACCTTCCAGAGCCAGTTCGCCCAGGGCATGCAACAGTACAACGACATCGACAAGGTGATCGACAACTGGTCTGCAGACGCCAAGATTGATGCGGGTATCAAGGACAGCGACCCGAAGAGCTGATTCTTCCGGCGGTGCCGCCGTGGCAAGGGGGCGTCGGCTCGCGTATTATTGCCGTTTTCACCGAGGAGCGGGTTAATCCCGCTCCTCGCTGTTCGGGCCGCTGTCGGCCCCGATGAGGAGCGAGCATGAATCCGGAAGAGGTAAAAGCACTGGTCGAAGCCGGTTTTGACGATGCCGATGTGGCGGTGGAAGGCGGCGGCGACCGGTTCCAGATTCGCGTCATTTCCACGGCCTTTGAAGGCCTGATGCCGGTGAAGAAGCAACAACTGGTCTACGCCACCATCAACGAGCAGATCCAGAGCAACACCATCCACGCGGTGCAAATCATTACCTATACCCCGGCCGAGTGGGAAAAAGCCCAGAAGATGGGTATCGGCTGAGGCATTGCGCCTGGCCCTCTGACAAGTCTAGAGACAGTTCATGGATAAATTGATCATCACCGGTGGCCGGCGCCTTGACGGCGAAATCCGTATTTCCGGCGCCAAGAACGCGGCCCTGCCGATCCTGGCCGCCACCCTGCTGGCCGACGAGCCGGTCACCGTGGGAAATCTGCCGCACCTGCAGGATGTCACCACCCTGATCGAGCTGCTGGGCCGCATGGGCGTCCACGTGGTGATCGACGACCGCATGAACGTGGAAGTGAACGCCACTACCATCAAGGAACTCACCGCGCCCTACGAGCTGGTGAAGACCATGCGTGCCTCCATCCTGGTACTGGGGCCCATGGTGGCTCATTTTGGCAAGGCGTCCGTATCGCTGCCGGGTGGCTGTGCCATTGGTTCGCGGCCAGTGGACATTCACCTGCGTGGCCTGGAAGCCATGGGCGCTGACATCGAAGTGGCGAACGGCTATGTCCATGCCTCCGTGGAGGGTCGCCTCAAGGGCGCCCGCATCGTCATGGATACGGTTACCGTGACCGGCACCGAAAACCTGATGATGGCCGCTGCGCTAGCGGAAGGGACTACCTACCTGGAAAATGCCGCCCGGGAACCGGAAGTGGTGGATCTGGCCGATTTCATCAACACCATGGGTGGCAAGGTGCGCGGTGCCGGCACCGACACCATCACCATTGAAGGGGTGGAGCGTCTCCACGGCGGTCATCATGAAGTCATCGCCGACCGTATCGAAACCGGGACTTACCTGATTGCCGCTGCCATTACCGGTGGCCGTATCAAGACCAAGGACACGGTGCCGGGTATCCTCGATGCAGTGCTACAGAAACTGGAAGAAGCCGGTGCTAAAATCACCACCGGTGACGACTGGATCGAGCTGGACATGGAAGGCCGTCGGCCCAAGGCGATCTCACTGCGAACCGCCCCGTATCCGGCCATGCCCACGGACATGCAGGCCCAGTTCATGGCCCTGAACCTGATTGCCGAAGGGACAGGCACCATTGTGGAAACCGTCTTTGAAAACCGCTTTATGCACGTGCAGGAAATGAACCGCATGGGCGCGGATATCGAAGTGCAGGGCAATACCGCTATTTGTCGCGGTGTGGATCAGCTCACCGGCGCGCCGGTGATGGCCACCGACCTGCGAGCGTCTGCCTCCCTGGTGATCGCGGCCCTGGCGGCGGAAGGGGAAACCACGGTAGACCGCATCTATCATATTGATCGCGGTTACGAGTGCATCGAAGAGAAACTGCAATCGCTGGGTGCGGTGATTCGCCGCGTTCCGCGCTGATCGGGAAAGTAATGACCAAGCCGTTGACCATCGCCCTGTCGAAGGGGCGCATCCTCAAGGAAACCCTGCCGTTGCTGAAAGCGGCGGGCATTGAACTGCTGGAAGATCCGGAAGCGTCACGCAAGCTGATCTTCGATACCACCCGCGATGATGTGAAGATCATTATTATTCGCGCCACGGATGTGCCGCCCTATGTGCAGCACGGCGCGGCGGATATCGGCGTGGCCGGCAAGGATGTGCTCATGGAGCACGGCGCTGATGGTGTGTTCGAGCCTCTCGATCTGGATATCGCCCGCTGCAAGTTGATGGTGGCGGCGGTGAAGGGTGCTCCGGAAGTAGGCAGCCGCCTGCGTGTGGCCACCAAGTTCGTCAACGTGGCCAAGGCCTACTATGCCCAGCAGGGCAAACAGGCGGAAGTGATCAAGCTCTACGGTGCCATGGAACTGGCCCCGCTGGTGGGCCTGGCCGACCGCATTGTGGACATCGTGGACACCGGCAACACCCTGCGCGCCAATGGCCTGGAGCCCACCGAGCTGATTGCCCATATCTCCACCCGGGTGATCGTTAACCGCGCCAGCATGAAAACCCGTCACGGGGATATTCAGGGAATCCTGGATCAGCTGGCCGAGGCGGTGGCGGCTCGCAAGGCGGGCTAACACCTTTCACCATAGTGGTCACAATGCGAGCGAGAATAACCGCCCATTGGTTGATGGGGCGTTGCGACAGGCGTTGTTGATCTTGGTGATAGAAAAAGACCCGCCTTCTCCTCACTGAATCCTGTGCCCTTTGTGGTAAAAACAGATTGTGACTTTGACTACGGTGCCAACCATGGAAACCACCTGGCTTAACGCCCAAGACGCGGATTTCGATGCCAAGCTGGCTGCGCTCACCGCCTGGTCCGAAGAGCGGGACGAGGAAGTAGCGGATCGGGTGCGCGGTATTCTTCGTGATGTGGCCAAACGCGGCGATGCGGCGCTGGTGGAATACACCAACCGTTTTGACCGTCGCGACGTGGCCGCCATGGATGCGCTGGTGGTGGGGCATGATCAATTGCAGGCAGCCCTGGAGCGTATTCCTGCCGAACAGCGCCAGGCGCTGGAAGCGGCCGCCGAACGGGTGCGTCGCTACCACGAAAAGCAGAAGCAGGATTCCTGGCAGTACCGGGAAGCGGATGGCACATTACTGGGCCAACAGGTGACACCGCTGGATCGGGCCGGTATCTACGTGCCCGGCGGCAAGGCCGCCTATCCCAGCTCGGTGCTGATGAACGCCTTGCCGGCCAAGGTGGCGGGTGTGGGTGAAATCATCATGGTGTCGCCGGCCCCGGATGGCGAAATCAACGACATGGTGCTGGCGGCGGCGGCCATTGCCGGGGTGGACAAGCTATTCACCCTGGGGGGCGCCCAGGCGGTAGCGGCACTGGCTTACGGCACCGAGACGGTGCCTGCGGTGGACAAGATCGTCGGCCCCGGCAACATCTATGTGGCGGAAGCCAAGCGCCAGGTATTCGGCAAGGTCGGCATCGACATGATCGCCGGGCCGTCGGAAATTCTGGTGGTCTGTGATGGCAAGACCGATCCGGACTGGATCGCCATGGACCTGTTTTCCCAGGCAGAGCATGACGAGGAAGCCCAGGCCATCCTGGTCAGCCCGGACGGCGAGTTCCTGCAACAGGTGGCCGAGTCCATGGAAAAACTGGCGGTGACTCTGGAGCGGGAAACCATTATCCGTACGTCCATGAAACATCGCGGCGCCATGATTCAGGTGCAGGATCTGGAGCAGGCCATTGCCCTGGCCAATACCATTGCCTCCGAGCATCTGGAGCTTTCCATTGATGACGCCGAGCAATGGGCAAAACAGATTCGTCATGCCGGTGCAATCTTCCTGGGCCGTCACACGCCGGAAGCCCTGGGTGATTACTGCGCGGGCCCCAATCACGTGTTGCCCACCAGTGCCACGGCACGATTTTCTTCCCCCCTGGGTGTGTATGATTTCCAGAAGCGCAGCTCACTGATCGGTTGCTCCCCGGAGGGCGCCAGCGAGCTGGCGAAAATCGCCTCACCCCTGGCCCGCGGCGAAAGCCTCACCGCCCACGCGCGCAGCGCCGAATACCGAATCAAGAAAGCGTCAGACGTCTGACCTCGGACGACAAAACTATGAGCAAATACTGGAGCGACTTCGTTCACCAACTGGAACCCTATGTTCCCGGCGAGCAGCCGAAGATGGACAGGTTGGTGAAGTTGAATACCAATGAGCACCCCCTGGGTCCGTCGCCAAAGGTGATTGAGGCGATTCGTGGGCAAGCGGACGAGCGCCTGCGTCTGTACCCGGATCCGGACAGTGGTGAGCTCAAGCAGGCCATTGCCGATTACTATTCTGCTCAGGGCCATGCTATCCAGCGTTCCCAGGTGTTCGTCGGCAACGGTTCCGACGAGGTGCTGGCGCATCTGTTCATGGGTTTTTTTCGCCAGAACAACCCCTTGCTGTTTCCGGACATCACCTACAGCTTCTACAAGGTCTATTGCGGCCTTTACCAGATCGACTATGAGCCGGTAGCGCTGGACGAGACGCTGTCCATCAATGTGGAAGACTACCTGAAACCCAATGGCGGCATTATTTTCCCCAACCCCAATGCCCCCACCGGCAAGTTAATGCCGCTGAGCGATATCGAGCGTCTGCTGCAGGCCAATACAGAAACCCTGGTGGTGATTGACGAAGCCTACATCGACTTCGGTGGCGATACGGCCATCAGCCTGGTCAACCGCTACCCGAATCTGTTGGTCACCCAGACCCTGTCCAAGTCCCGTTCCCTGGCCGGTTTGCGTATCGGTCTGGCCGTGGGCGATGAGGCGCTGATTGATGGTCTGAACCGCATCAAGGACAGCTTCAATTCCTATCCGCTGGATCGCCTGGCTATCGCCGCCGGTGTGGCCGCATTCCAGGATCAGGCATGGTTCGAGCAGGGCTGTGAACAGGTAATCCGCCAGCGTGACTGGCTCAACGAGCAGCTCTCCCGGCGCGGCTTCGACAGTCTGCCGTCGGCGGCCAACTTTCTCTTCACGCGCCACCCGCAACACAGTGGCGCCTCCCTGGCTCAGGGCCTGCGCGAGCAGGGCATCATCGTGCGCCACTTCGGCAAGCCTGCACGCATCGCCGACTACCTGCGCATTACCGTGGGCACAGCAGAGCAAAACCAGGCGCTGATCGACGCGCTGGACACGCTGCTCTGATTCCCGCTGCGGAAAATCTTTTTTCACCACAGAGGGCACCGAGCACACAGAGAAAAAGGCTGGCTCGGTATCCTGTGGTGAAAGCCTTTCGTGTAGGAGCGTCGCTGGCGACGCGATCCTACCGTTGATAAAACATCCATTTCAGAATGTGTAGGGTGCACTGAGCCTAAGGCGAACTGCACCGGATGGTTGGGCAATGGTGCAGTTCGCCTTAGGCTCAGTGCACCCTACGCGGGCCGCCGGAGATTTGGCTTTTTCTCAGTGATCTCTGTGTTCTCTGTGGTAAATAATCTTTTTCTGCACAGGAAGATCGCGCCAACCAACGCCGCAAGACTCCCCGCTTGAACCTTTCCCAATACCTGCGGTACTAACAGGTATCGTCCAACGGAAAGGACCCGAATAATGAAACGATCGTTGCTGCTTGCCTGTGCGCTGTTGCCCACGTCCCTTTTGGCCGCTGATTTCAACGTCACCGCGGCGGTGAGCGAGGCGGTGTTATTCCCCTCCCAGGCCCATCTCACTCGCACTCTCAGTCAGTCCCTCTCCGCTGGTGAGCACCAACTGGTAGTCAGTGGTCTGCCGGAGCTGGATCTGGACAGCTTGCAGGTGACGGTGAAGGGCGCTCGCTTGCAGGGTGTCCGCCAGGGATTTGCCATCAACAAAGCCGATGTATCAGCCCGGCGGGCCGAGTTGGATGCGGCCATCCTCGAACTGGAGCAGATCATGGCCGCCGCCAAGGCAGCGGATGCATTGGATCAGCAACAGATTCACCATCTGCAGTCGCTAATGGGGCAGGCTCCCCAGGGGCAAGCGGTGTTTGCGCAGGTGCCGGTAGAAAAGTGGTCCAGCGCCTGGGCGTCCATTGGCAAGGCGGTGGAACAGCGGCAGGCGGCCATCAACCAGCGGGCAGTGGTACGTCACGACCAGCAACAGAAACTGGACACCCTGCGCCAGGAACGCCAGCAGTTGGGGCAAGGACAGACCCGCAGCCGCGAACTGGTTCTCACCGTCAGCGCTGACAAACCGTCAACGGCGAAGGTTGAGCTAAAGTACTTTACCGGGCAGGCGGGCTGGCAGAACCAGCTGCGGGTGGATCTGAACAGCCGCAATGAAAACGTGGCGGTGACCGGCATTGCCCTGATCCATAACCGGACCGGTGAGGACTGGCAGAATGTCCGCGCTACCCTGGGTCTGGTGCCGGCCGGTTATCGCCACCTGCCCGATCCGACGCCCTGGATTGTACGGTTGGCAGCCCCTCAGCCGGAGATGCGAAAGCAATCATTGCGGGCGGTGATGGCGGAGCCGGCGGCGTATCAAGCTGATATGGCAGAGAGCGTCAGCGGCATGCCGGTGGCGGCTCCTGTGGCACATGGCTTTGATATGCGGGTACCGCTTTCCGCGCCGTTGTCCCTGGCCAGTGGTGATGCCAGTGCCCGGGTTTCCTACCAACAGGCGGAATTACCGGCAACCCTGAGCCGGGAAAGTTACCTGTGGCAGCAGCCCGCAGTGCTGCTGGTGGGGGAGTGGGACAATACCAGCCCGCTTCCCTGGCTGGCGGGCAGTGTCACCCTGCTGCGTGATGGTCAGCGTCTGACCCGCTACCATCGCCAGCAAAGTATCAAGCAGGGTGAAAAGGTGAAAATGAGCTTTGGCGACGATCCGCGCCTTCAGATTACCGTGACCCGGGAGCCTTCCCGGGAAGGGGAAACCGGTCTGATCAGCAAGGAAAGTACCCTGTCGGCGATCAAGAACATCACCCTCCTTTCCCATTACGACAAGCCGATCACGGTAAACCTGCTGGATCGCCTCCCCGTGGCCGGCAACGACGATATTACCGTTACCGCCAAGGGCAAGGCCGCGGATGCACAGGATGTGGATGATGTGAAAGGCCTGCAACGCTGGCAATTCACTCTTCCCGCGGGGGGCGAAGAACGCTTCAAGCAGGGCTTTGAGATTCGTTATCCGGCAGGGGAGAGTTTGAGTGGGGTGGAAGGGCTTTGAAGGCAGTTAACAGTTAACAGTGAATAGTTAACAGCGGCGCGACAGCCCGCTGGGTTGACTTGAAACGCAAGAGGCCGCGCCCATCGCTTGGGCGCGGCCTCTTGCGTTTCAGAGACAGATAAGCGCTCACGCGCACTGTTCACTATTCACTGTTAACTGCTTTATTCCGTTTCTGCCGGCGGCCGTGTACCAATCACCACATCTACGGTCAGCGGTTGGCGGTTACGGACGATGTTCAGACTGACTTTCTGCTCTGGCTTCATGCCGGCAATGCGGTTCATGGCTTCGTAGCCGTCGGCCATGGCGGTGCCGTCGATGCCCACCAGTACGTCGCCGGGCTGCAGGCCACCCTTGTGGGCGGGGCTGTCGATGACCACTTCCGTGATCACACCACCGCGCACTTCGTCCATGCCGAAGGTCTCGGCCAGGGACGGGGTAATATCCTGCACGGTAACCCCCAGATAACCACGAATCACCCGGCCATGGTCTATCAGGTCACGCATCACTTCCCGGGCGATGGAGGCCGGGGTGGCAAAACCGATGCCCTGCCAGCTGCCGTCAGCGGAGAGGATGGCGGTGTTGATGCCGATCAGGTGGCCACGGGTATCAATCAGGGCGCCGCCGGAGTTGCCGCGGTTGATGGCCGCGTCGGTCTGGATGAAATTCTCGAAGGTGGCAATGCCCAGATGGCTGCGCCCGGTGGCACTGACAATCCCCATGGAAACGGTCTGGCCTACGCCAAGGGGGTTGCCGATGGCCAGCACCACATCGCCCACCTGCACCGGTCCGTTACCGTTGAGTTCCACTTCCGGCAGGTTTTCCAGTGCCACATGAAGCAGGGCCAGGTCGGTCTCCGGGTCCGTGCCCACCACCCGGGCCGGGGCATCGCGGCCGTCACGCAGGGCCACCAGGATTTCGTCTGCGTCGCGTATCACGTGATAACTGGTAAGGATGTAGCCCTCGTCGTCCACGATAACCCCGGAACCCAGGCTGTTCAGGGCCCGTTCCCGGCGGGGTTCTTCCATAAAGCGGTTAAACAGCGGGTCTTCCGGCACGTCATCGCTGGTGAGGATTTGTGTGGTGTAAATATTGACCACTGCCGGAGCCGCATGGTTGACGGCGCCGGCATAACTGGCGGTGCCGCTGTCGTAGCGCCCGGGGCGAGCGTTCGGACCCCACTCATACCACCACAGCACGGCCAGGCCCACGGCCAGGCCCGCCAGAATCGGTCCGGCAAAAAAACGAAAGGCTCTGATCACCGACAATGCCCCCATGCGCTTGCTTTGGCCCGTGCCATTGCCTTTCGCCCGCCACCGGGACGGGGACGAACGAGACAAGCCCGGGTCTGGATAGGTAAACTGCGCGCAATATTATCAGATCATTGCCCGGTAGGTGTCATGCTCAAGCGCGATTACATGCTGACCTTGCTCGACCAGGAGCTGGCTGCGGATCACTTTCAGGACTACTGTCCCAATGGATTGCAGGTGGAAGGCCGCGAACAGATCCGCCGTGTGGTCAGCGGGGTCACCGCCTGCCAGGCCCTGATCGATGCGGCGATCGTGGAAGAAGCGGATGCCATTCTGGTTCACCATGGTTATTTCTGGAAAGGTGAGGATCAGCGGGTTCGCGGCATGAAAAAGCAGCGCCTGCAGACCTTGCTGCGCCACGATATCAATCTGTTTGCCTATCACCTTCCCCTGGATGCCCACCCGACCCTGGGCAATAACGCCCAGCTTGCCCGGCGTCTGGGGTTCACTGTGGAGGGTGGACTGGATGATGCGCCGCGGCCGATCGGTAATGTGGGGCGGCTCGACAGTCCCATGTCGGCGGCGGAGTTCGCTGCCCACGCGGAAGCCGTGCTGGGACGCACCCCGTTGCATGTGGGCGACCCGGGCGATGAGATTGAAACCATCGGCTGGTGTACCGGTGGCGCCCAGGGCTTTATCGACAAGGCCCAGACCCGGGGGATGGATGCCTACCTGAGCGGCGAGATTTCCGAGCCCACCACCCACTTTGCCCGGGAAACCGGCATGCACTATTTTGCCTGTGGTCACCATGCCACCGAACGCTATGGGGTACAGGCCCTGGGGCAGTGGCTCAATGAGCAGTTCGGTGTGGAACATATCTTTATCGACATCGATAACCCGGCCTGAGCAGTACGAGGAACACCCTGATCCCATGAAGATTACTGTTGTATACAACCCGACCGCCGGGGGTGGCCGGGAGACCCTGCTGTGCCGTTTTGTGGCGGAGCTGGAGAAACTGGACGCGCGAGTGCGTCTCTACCACACGCGAGGGCCGGGTGATGCCACCGCGTATCTGCAGGCCCTGGAAAATCAGGGCGATTGCGTGGTGGCGGTGGGCGGTGATGGCACCACCAACGAAGTCCTCAATGGTCTGGCTCCCGGAGTGGCCCTGGGGGTGTTTGCCACCGGAACCGCCAATGTATTGGCAAAGGAGCTGCAGCTGCCCAAACAGCCGGAGCAGGCGGCCAGGATCGTGGTCAATGGCAAAAATGTGCCGGTCACCCCGGCCCGGCTCAACGGACGCCGTTTTATCATGATGTGCGGCATCGGCTACGACGCCTGGGTGGTGGATGGGGTGAACCTGTCGGTGAAGGAACGGTTCGGCAAGCTGGCCTATGTCCAGTCCATGCTTGCCCAGATTCGCCGTTACGGTCAGCGCCATTACCGGGTCATGGTCGATGGCCGGCCGCTGGATTGTTTTTCTGCCATCGTCACTAACGGCCGCCACTATGGCGGCAGCTTTGTGCTCAGCCGTGAGGCCAATATTCTCCGGCCCCAGGTGCAGGTATTGCTGTTCCAGAAGCCGGGCGTCAGCTTCCTGCTGCGCTGTCTCGCCGCGCTGTTGCTGGGGCGCATGGAGCGGGTGGATGGTGTGGCCAGCCTGCGTGCCCAGCGGGTGGAGATTCGCTGCGAAAATGCCGATGAGCCGATACAGGCCGATGGTGACCCGGCCGGGATACTGCCGGCGGAGATCGTGGTGGAAGAGGAGCCTGTACCCATGCGGGTGGCGCAGACCTTTCAATAAGCCCCCTTCACCCGCCCGGGTTGAAGGGCGTGAATATACGGTTGATGCCCCCCTGCCGTTGGAGCTTTGCTCGCAAAGCGAAGGTTACCCGCAGGCACGTCGCGGGATTTCGGACTTTCGCCTTGCGAGCAAGGCTCCAACGGCGAAAGGGGCGCCTGAGCCGGGGGTGCCAAGGCAGTGCCAGGGATTCGCTGGTGCCGGTTTGGGGGGGCTGTGTCGTCAGCGGTGTTTTATTTCTTTTCTTGCGGTGGGCAGCCCTGCTCGTCGCAGCCTTCCGCGTAGTCGCGGGGAGGCTCCACGATATTGTCTGTGACCGGGTTGTCCGCCACGTCCACGGGTTTGAACGGCCCAGTGGTTTTCTGGCGCAGACCGAAATCTTCGGCCAGGGTGCCGCCCTTGGCGCTGGGGGCATAATCCAGCGGCGGAGCCACCGGCTCGTCACTGCCTTTCTGCGGGGCAGAGTCCAGGGATTTTGCCACTGCCCGTTTGCGACCCACTTCGGAACACAAGGCCTGGGCGCCTTTGGAAAGGTGCTCGTGGACGGAGCGATAGGCCTGGGTCATGTCGTTGACCAGTTCTGCGGTATGCAGAAAATGGTCATCCACCTGATCACGATAGTGATTGAGGGCCTGACGGGCTTCGTCACGGTCACGAATCAGCTGGCCGGCCTGACGCCGTGCCGGTAACAACCAGAACAGTAATCCTGCGCCCACTACCACGCCGGCGGCGAAGCACAGCACCCCAGTTGTCAGCATATCCATGGCATACTCCTTCTGAATTCCCGCTATTGCAGCACAGTGCCGGGCGGTCGCCAAGGGTTAGAGCCTATCCAGGGTTTCTTCACAACCGCGTTGCCGCTAAAAATGGCTCCAGGCAATACTCGCAGAGCACAGAGGGCACGATACCGCAGGGCCTGACGGGTCAAGTTCAAGGTTCATGCCTTGCCTGGAGCCATTTTTAGCGGCAACCCGAAGGGCCGGGCCCATTCTTTCAGGTGGAGAGTGCCGCCAGCCCGCGATGGCGCTCGTTCATGTAGAATGACCACACTACACAATCGCCATCACGAGCTGGCGACCCTCTTTACAGGTTAAGGAAGGACTCCGGCGCGGTTGTGAAGAGACCCTGGATAGGCTCCAAGGTGTAAGAGACTGTTGATACTCTTGATGTCCTTGATGCGGCGTAGGGTTTTGCGTCCGGGTGCAGCAGCGGGTCGGCAGGGCAAGAAATGCGACAGGGGTGAAATATGGCAGCACAACAGCGACAAAGTCTCTCCGGTCCGGCGGGCAAGCTGGAGGCCGTGGTGGAGCAGGGCAGTGAAACGCCGTCGTTCGTCGCCATTATCTGCCACCCGCATCCCCTCTTTGGTGGCACCATGGACAACAAGGTGGTGACCAGCCTGAGCCGTCTGGCCCGAGACCAGGGGGCTGTGGTGGTGCGGTTCAACTTCCGCGGCGTTGGTGAAAGCCAGGGAGCCTATAGCGACGGCATCGGGGAAACCGAAGACCTGCTGGCCATACACAGCTGGCTGACCCATGCCTGGCCCGATCTGCCCCTGTGGTTGGCCGGCTTCTCCTTCGGCAGTTTTGTGGCCGCCCGCGGAGCAGAAATTCTCAAGGCCAATGGCATGCCGGCCCGGGAGTTGCTGCTGGTGGCGCCTCCCGTCCACCATTACCCCTTTGATGAGATCGAACAGACCGGCTGCCCGGTGACCGTGGTCCAGGGTGAGGATGATGAAGTGGTGCCGGCGGAGCAGGTGTTTCGTTGGGTTGACGCCACGCCGCTGGCGCCGGATCTGATCCGTTTCCCGGATTGCGGGCATTTCTTCCATGGCAAACTGGTGGAGCTGAAACAGGCTGCCGCCAGCCATTTGCCTGCCTGATGTTGTCAGCCAGTCCTTGCGACGCTACATTGCCCCGTCCGAGCAGCAGGCCCCGAGTCCCATGACGCCTCTTGAACAGTACCAAGCCGATCTCCAGCGTGACGACTTTTTCCAGGACCCGGCCCAGCAAAGGGCGGTGGAAGAACTGGATGCGCTGTATCACCGCTTGCTGGCAGAGCCGGCTGGAGGTGGCTTGTTGTCACGTTTTCGCAAGCCCCGCGCGCTTACCGGCCTGTACATGTGGGGAGGCGTCGGTCGCGGCAAGACCTACCTGATGGATGTGTTTTTTCAGGCGCTGCCGTTCAAGGAAAAGCGTCGCATGCACTTTCACCGCTTCATGCAGAAGGTGCACCGGGAAATGCGAGAGCGCCAGGGGGAGAAGAACCCGCTGGTGAGCATTGCCCGCAAGTTCGCCAGCCAGTCCCGGGTGCTGTGCTTTGATGAGTTCTTCGTCACTGATATCACCGATGCCATGATTCTGGCCGGGCTGATGGGGGAGTTGTTCGCCAATGGCGTGACCCTGGTCGCCACCTCCAACATCGAGCCTGATGGTCTTTATAAAGACGGCCTGCAACGGGCGCGTTTCCTGCCGGCCATCGATCTGCTCAAGCAGTACACCAAGGTGCTCAACGTGGATGGCGGCAATGACTACCGTCTGCGGCTACTGGAACAGGCCGAGCTGTACCATTGTCCGTTGGGCAAGGCGGCGGATGAATTTCTCCGCGAACGTTTCCGTACGCTGGAACCGGATCATTCCCGACATCGTGATCACGGCAACGTGCTGATCGAGGGGCGCAAGATTCCCTCGGTCATGTGCGCGGATGATGTGGTGTGGTTTGAATTCAAGGCCCTCTGTGATGGTCCGCGTAGCCAGACCGATTACATCGAAGTGGCGCGGGAGTTTCATACCGTACTGGTCTCCAATGTGGAGCAGATGGGGGCCGGGAAGGATGACATGGCCCGGCGTTTCATCAACCTGGTGGACGAGTTCTACGACCGGGCGGTGAAGCTGGTGGTTACCGCAGAAGTGCCCATCGAAGATCTCTATGCCGGTGGGCGCCTGGACTTCGAATTCGAGCGCACCCGTTCCCGTCTTCAGGAAATGCAGTCCTCCGAGTATCTGGGGCGTGAGCACCGGGCCTGAGAGCAAGTCGTCATTGGCCGGAATTGTCATCACGGTCCGGTGGTGAACATTTCGGTCATTGCCCGCTGGCAGCACCAGTGCACAGAATGCGTCATTCTGTGCCCCGGCCGAGCCCGGTATCGGGGCTACCCCTGATAACCTGACTCCGGAGAGCATCATGATTCCCCGTACGCTGTTCAGTTCCGACCATGAAACCTTCCGCGCAACCGTGCGCAAATTCCTCGAAAATGAGGCAGTACCTCATCACGAAGAGTGGGAGCAAACCGGTGTTGTTCCCAAAGAGGTATGGCTCAAAGCGGGTGAGCAGGGTTTTCTGTGCCCCATGGTGAGTGAGGAGTACGGCGGTATCGGGGCCGATTTTCTCTATAGTGTGGTGATTGGCGAGGAAGTGTCCCGGCTGGGCCTGACAGGCATTGGCTGGGGGCTGCACACGGAAATCGTGGCGCCTTACATCGAGCACAATGGCTCTGAAGTCCTCAAGCAGAAATACCTGCCGAAAATGGTCACCGGTGAAATGATCGGTGCCATCGCCATGACCGAGCCGGGTGCCGGTTCGGATCTGCAGGGCGTGAAGACCTCTGCGGTCAAAGAGGGCGATCACTACATCCTGAACGGCTCCAAAACCTTTATCACCAATGGCCAGAACGCGGATATCGTGATCGTCGTGGCAAAGACGGATCCGTCCAAGGGCGCCAAGGGTATCAGCCTGTTTGTGGTGGAAACCGATTCCGAAGGTTTCGAGAAGGGCACCAACCTGAAGAAAGTGGGCATGAAAGCCCAGGATACCTCCGAATTGTTCTTCCAGGACGTGAAGGTGCCAGCCGAAAACCTGCTGGGTGAAGAGGGCATGGGCTTTATCTACCTGATGCAGGAACTGCCGCAGGAGCGCTTGGGCATCGCCATTGGTGGTCTGGCAATGGCGGAAGCGGCCCTGGAACATACCATCAACTATGTAAAAGAACGTAAAGCTTTTGGTAAGCCGGTGGCTGCTTTTCAGAACACCCAGTTCAAAATTGCCGAGATGCACACCAAACTGGAAGTGGCCCGCGCCTATGTGGACCGCTGCCTGGAACTGCATCTGAAAAAGGAACTGGACATCCCCACCGCGGCGGCCGCCAAGTATTACATTACCGATCTGCAGTGCGAGGTAATTGACGAATGCGTGCAATTGCACGGTGGATACGGCTATATGTGGGAGTATCCGGTAGCGCGCATGTTTGCCGATTCACGGGTGCAGCGGATCTATGGCGGCACCAATGAAATCATGAAAACGATCATTGCCAAGGCCGTTCTGGCGGACTGAAACCGGTCGTGTGATTGTAAAAAAAGAAAGGGCAGCATTCGCTGCCCTTTTTTCTTCTCCCAGCTGACGTGAAAGCCTGACTGAACGCGATTCCTTGCTTGTATCATGGCCTATTGTGTATAAGTGGGCTGCTGATCTTTTACTTATAACGACAGCATTACTTTGCGAGGAAGAGGGAGAGAAATCATGAAAAAAACAGGTGCCGTACTTGTCGGTTCCGCATTGAGCCTGGTTGCCGGGCATGCGGCGGCAAGTGGCTTTTCTGTGTCCTACCAATCCGTGTCCGCTCTGGGTACCGCTTACGCCGGTGCCGGTGTGCTGAGCGAGAACGCCTCTAACCAATGGTACAACCCGGCTACCCTGGCAGGGCTGAAGCAGGCAGAGCTTTCTGCTGCAGTTCATCAGGTGTGGGTCGATACGACGTTTGAAGCTGACAGTGACGGCAGCTTTGCCGGATTGATTCCCCAATCAGGGGTAGGTCCCGGTGATTTCGAGGATGTGGAGCCTTTCGTGGGCAGTCTTTTCATGGCTGTGCCGATCAGCGACATGATGACCTTTGGTTTGGGGGTGAATGCCCCCTTTGGTACCAAAATCGAGTATGAAAGCAATTGGGGTAATAGTTATTTGACTCCCCTGGGCCCGGTCTCTGCCGGCGACCTTTACTCAACAGAATCAGATCTTCGAACTTACAACATCAATCCGTCTCTGGGTGTGCAGCTGACGGACGCTCTGAGTGTTGGTGTTGGTGTGAGTTATCAGCGTCTGGATGCGGACATTCGTAACGCGGCTACTCGCCTGGAAGGTGATGATGATAGTTATGGCTGGAATCTGGGCCTGAAATATAGCCCCGATGATAACAATCATTTTGGTGTCGCCTACCGCTCCAAAATTGAATACGACGTTGAGGGTGATATCACTTTCAGTCAGCTCGGTGCCAACTTGACCAATTTCCAGGCCGGTGCACCAGTTGTTGCTGCAGGTAGCTATTCCGGCGAGGCGGCTATTGATCTGCCGGCATCGTTGCAACTCTCCTATGCGGGCGACCTCTCTGATCGCACCCAGATTCTGATGGGTGTTGAATGGATGGAATGGAGCAGCCTGGATCAGTTGGTGGTTGAGAGCGATCAGCTTGCGTTCAATCCGACCGAAACCTTCGACTGGGAAAACACCGTGCGTTATTCCCTGGGTGTTCGTCACGCCATGAATGACACCACGGTACTGCGTGCCGGTGTGGCGCAGGAGGAATCCACTCAGGGTACGGATAACCGCTCAGCGATCTCTCCGGATTCCGACCGGGTCTGGTTGACGCTGGGTGCGGGCTTCACGCCGGTGGAGAACATGACCATCGACGTGGGTTATGCGCATATCTTTGTGGAAGATGCGGATATCAACCGGGCGGACAAAGGTGCTCAGTTGAAAGGCACCTACGAACTGGATGCGGATGTGATCGGCGCGCAGCTGAGCTACCGCTTCTGATCGCTAGCTTCGTCCCACCCAAAAAGGCCCTGCTTGCAGGGCCTTTTTTATGTTCGTCCATCACGCGGAATCTGCTCTACTTCGCCGTCTGCAGTCTCGCCGTCAGTGCTGGCGCCAGCTCGGAGGCCATGGCCTGATATCCCGTGATGCCCGGGTGATAGCCGTCTTCGGCCAGCAGGGTCGGATCCGTCATTGCCGGGTAGCCCAGATAGATAAAATCATCGGGCTGCTCCGCGGCCAGCTTCCGCTGAATGGCATCCAGTTGTCTGGCCCGCCAGCCCAGTAGCTGCCGCAGAGGCGTGGGCAGGGCGGTAAAACGGTGCATGGGCGGTACGCTAAGCAGGAACACGGGGCCAGGCAGTTGTGCGCCCAAGGCCAACAGCTGTTGACGATAACGGCGCCTGGGTGTCAGCCCGGTGGTGTCATTGACGCCCATGCTGAGCAGGATGGCGTCTGCCGGCGCCAGTTGGATGGTTTTCAGGTGGTCCAGCAGGGCCTGCAGGCGAATACCGTTAATGCCATGGCTGCGCCAGCCAATGGTGCGCTGGCTTTGTTGATGTAATTGCCGGGCCAGCTGGCTGGCCAGGCCATCTTGATGATGCGTTACGCCTACCCCGGCAGCAGTGGATTCGCCGAGCACCAGCAGTTGCCATGCAGGCTCCCCGTCACCGTACTGGCCGTGCGGGTCGCCGTGGGCCGCCGGCAAGCGTGGGGTGGTGCGGCGGGTCCGTTGGCCCTGCCAGACCAGCAGCGGCGCGAGCAGGGTGGTACTGATCCAGAAGGGCAGGTGCATGGGTTATCCCACAAACATTTTCTTGGCCAGCGGCAGCCCTTTCAGGCCGCTCACGGCAACGGTGGTGAGCAGGCCGCCGATCATGGCGCCAACCACGCCGCAGGTCATGATGTCCTGGCCGGTCAGGTAGAGGCCCGGGAGGCGGGTCTTCGGTTTCAGCCAGTCCTGCTCAAACCGTTCTGGCGTGTGGTCCAGTCCGTAGATCTCGCCGGTGCTGTAGCGGCAGAAATAGTCCGTGGACAAGGGCGTGGACAGTTCGTAGTAATCCACCTTGCCTCGTAAATGGGGCATCTTTTCGTAGAGCTTTTCCAGCAGACGCTGGGCATAGGCGTCCTTCTTTGCCTCGTAATCCTGCCCGCGTTTGCCCCAGGGCTGGTCCGCCCAGTCCTGATACCACTCGAATGGCCCCGGTGCCACGATCTCGATAGTGGTCCGGCCCGGGTAGCGCTCCGCGAAGCTGGGATCCTTGGCGGAGGGAAAGGATATATAGGTGAGCGGAATGTCGTGGCTGTTCGGGGCGGCGAGAAAATTCTCAACCTGGCCACGGTAATCTGCACCTGGGTAGATCCAGAAGTTGGTTTTCGGCAGCGCCAGGTTCTCCGCCGTGTCCTGGAGGCCAATATACAGGCAGACGCTGGCCATGGAGCGTTGCACCTGCCCCAGTTTGTTCTGGTAGAACGCCTTGTGGGGCGCGTTATCCGGCAGCAGTGGCCCGAAGGTATTGAAGACGCCGGCGTTGCTGATCACGGCGGGGGCGTGGATGGCCTGGCCGTCGGCCATGCGCACCCCGACGGCCTTGCCGTTTTCGACCAGGATTTCCTTCACGTCCGCATAGGTAAAGACTTCGCCGCCGCCTTGCTGGATCACCGGGATAATGGTCTTGGCCATTTCCGAGGCGCCGCCCACCGGATAGTAGCCACCATAGAGATAATGTCGGGCGATCAGGGCGTGGATGATAAAGCTGGAGTCATCGGGCACCAGGCCGTTGTCGCCCCACTGGCCGGTCAGGGCAGCGATCAATTCCTGGTTGCCGGTGAGGGTTTCCAGTACTTCCCGGGTGGTGCGGTTGAGAAAGTCGGGGGCCTTGCGGCGGGCCAGATACCGGAACGGGCCGGCCATCAGGTTCGGCAGTACCTTGGCCAGGGTGACACCGGGCATGGCCTTTGCCACCAGGGAGAGATAATCCAGATAGCTGTCTATGGCCTGCTCTTCACCGGGAAACTGGCTTTTCAGTTCCTTGGCAAAAGCCTCGGGCCCGGCGACCAGATCGATCTGGCGATCGCCGATAAAGAGTCGGTCGTAGTGATCGTCCATGGCCGCCCATTGCAGTTTGCCGTCGGTAACATAGTCAAACAGGCGGCGGGCCAGGGTATGTTTGGCGCCCATGTCGCCGATGTAGTGGACCCCCACATCCCATTCGTAGCCATTGCGGTCATAGCTGTGGGTGAAGCCGCCGGCGGTGTAGTGCTGTTCGAGCACGATCACCTTCTTGCCCATTTTGCTCAGGCAGGCGGCGGCGGTCAGGCCGCCAATACCGGAGCCGATGACGATGGCGTCATAGGGGCCGTCCAGGCGGTTGGCCCGGTAACGTCGACCAACGCGCAGGGTACTGGGTGTGGGGCTGCTCATGGGTTGGGTTCCTTGTTGGTAGTCCGTTCAATGCTGCCGTCCAGTAGCAGGGCGGTGATGCCTGCGGCCAGTTGCGGTTCGCTATCAGGGCCGGGCAGATGCCCGTCGATGGTTAGTTGCGACAGTCCGTGTACCAGGGACCAGGCGGCGGCGGTGAGCAAGGACAGGGGGGCCGCTTTCAGATAACCCCGCTGCTGGCCGTTTGCCACGGTGTCTTCCAGTACCTGGAAGGCGGCCTGTCCGGCCTGATCCAGTCGCGGGTGGGCGCCGCGCGGCAGCACCCGTCCGCCGAACATGAGCCGGTACAGATTGGGCTCGTCGCGAGCGAAGGCCACGTAGGCCAGGCCGATACCGATGAGGGCCTTGCGGCTGTCCTGCTGGTTGACCGCCAATAGCCGCTGACGCAGGGCCTGGAAGCCGCTGATGGCCAGTTCGGCCAGAAGACTTTCCCGGTCGGCATAGTGGCGGTAGAGCGCCGGCGCGCTGACGCCAAGCTGCCTGGCCAGGGCGCGCAGGCTGATGGCGCCGTCGCCCTGTTCACGCAGGGTCGCCAGGGCCTGCTGGTGGGCCTGCTGGGATAGATCGCCATGGTGGTATGCCGTGCGTGCCATGATTTCTCGTTTGCCAAAGTTAACGCCGTTAACATTGGCATGGCTGATGCTGTATCGTCAATGGTTATTCGTTAGCTGGGAGAGGGTTGTGGCTTCGCTGTAGGAGCGGCTCTCGAGGCGCGAACCACGCGCTAGCGTGGAAATCGCCCGCAGGGCGATCAGGGATGTCAGCGCTCGACAGGTTTCTGGAAGAACAGGGTTTTTGAAACCGCTGTCGCCTCGCTGCGCTCGGTTCGTCCCCAGGATGGGAACTCCTACAGTGGAGGCGGAGGTGTATTAAGGCCTTCAGGCGTGAAACTCCGCGTCCACGAATTGGACGCGGAGGGTTGCCTGGTATCAGGGTGCCGGGTAGGGGAAGCGGGTATGGATGGCATCGAGCGCTTTTTCCAGCTCCCGGTCCCAGGGCAGATCGACACTTTTCAGGTTTTCTTCCAGCTGGGACAGGCTGGTGGCACCAATAATATTGCTGGTGACAAAGGGGCGGGTGGTGACGAACTGCAGGGCCAGCTGGGTAGGGCTCAGGCCGCGCTGCTCTGCCAGCTGGCAGTAGGCCTCGGTGGCGGCGCTGGCCTGATCGTTGGTATAGCGGCTGAATTGTTTGACCTCGGTGAGCCGGGCCCCCTTCGGCCACTGGTTGTTGCGGTATTTCCCGGTCAGCATGCCAAAAGCCAGGGGAGAGTAGGCCAGTAAGCCGACGTGCTCGCGATGGGCGATTTCCGCCAGGCCCACTTCAAAGCTGCGGTTCAGCAGGGAGTAGGGGTTCTGGATGCTCACCGGTGGCGCCAGACCGACTTTTTCGGCTTCGCGCAGAAAGGTCATGGTGCCCCAGGGGGTTTCATTGGAGAGGCCCCAATGGCGGATCTTGCCGGCGTCCACCAATTGCTTGAGGGCGGCCACCGTGTCGCTGATGGCAATACCGTCCTCCCCGTCCCGGTGCTTGTAGCCCAGCCGGCCAAAGTAGTTGGTGGTGCGCTCCGGCCAGTGGAGCTGGTACAGGTCGATGACTTCGGTCTGCAGGCGCTTCAGGCTCCCTTCCACGGCACTTTGCAGGCTCTGCGCACTGAACCGGGGGCCGCCGCGGATATGCTTCACATAGTCGCCCGGGCCGGCGGCCTTGGTGGCCAGGATCACCTTGTCCCGATGGCCGGTGCGGGCAAACCAGTCGCCGATGATGGTTTCGGTGCGGAATGAGGTCTCCGGGCTGGCCGGCACGGCATACATCTCGGCGGTATCAAAAAAATTGATGCCGTGGTCCAGCGCCATGTCCATCTGGGCATGACCCTCTTCGGCAGTGTTCTGGCTTCCCCAGGTCATGGTTCCCAGACACAGACTGCTGACCTTCAGGTCGGTGCGTCCAAGACGGCGGTATTCCATGGTGTACTCCTTATCCTTGCAAGGGGGCCGGTAGGCACGGGTAGAATGGCCGCTCATCTCACCATGCTGTTTGTCAGCGCACAATGGTGGGAACCGACCTGCGATCAGGTCGTTAATGTCATCTCAACAAAAGCCCCTGAACCGCTTGTGTTCTGAGGGGGGCTTGGGTAGAATTCGCGCTCTCTTGCCCGGCGGAACTGTCGCCGGCGGGTGTTTGCTACCCGTAACATATTGAATTTAGGGCAGAATTCCATGAAGACCTACAGCGCAAAACCGGAAAGCGTAAAGCGCGACTGGTATGTGGTAGACGCCTCCGGCAAAACGCTGGGTCGGTTGGCGACCGAAGTCGCCAGCCGTCTGCGCGGTAAACACAAGCCGGAGTTTACTCCACACGTCGATACCGGTGATTACATCGTCGTAGTCAATGCCGATAAAGTGGCCGTTACCGGTAACAAGGCAAATGACAAGATGTACTACCGTCACACCGGTTATCCGGGTGGCCTGAAAGAAGCCAACTTCTCCACTCTGCAGGCCGAAAAGCCTGAAATGATCATTGAGAAGGCGGTGAAGGGCATGCTGCCGCGTAACCCCCTGGGTCGCGCCATGTTCCGCAAACTGAAAGTTTACGCAGGCACTGAGCATCCGCATACCGCTCAGCAGCCGCAGCAGCTGGAAATTTAAGGGGTTAATTGATGGCAACTGTAGAAACCAACTACGGAACCGGTCGCCGCAAGACCTCTTCCGCTCGCGTTTTTCTGCGTCCGGGCAGCGGCAAGATTTCTGTCAATGGCCGTCCGCTGGATGTGTACTTTGGTCGTAAAACCAACCAGATGGTGGTTCGTCAGCCGCTGGAACTGATCGAAGTGAGCGACAAGTTTGACGTACTGGTTACGGTCAGCGGTGGCGGCAACAACGGCCAGGCTGGCGCCATCCGTCACGGTATCACCCGTGCACTGATGGAATACGACGGTGAGCTGCGTGGTCAGCTGCGTCGCGCCGGTTACGTGACCCGTGACGCCCGTGAAGTTGAGCGTAAAAAAGTGGGTCTGCGCAAGGCGCGTCGTCGTCCGCAGTTCTCCAAGCGTTAAGCTTTACAACAGCTGTTCACAAAAAAGCCCAGCAATGCTGGGCTTTTTTGTGTTCAAATCAGGCGTTTAGCGACTCTGGCCGGGGAATAACCGGTTGTCAGGTGTGGGCTTTTTCTTTACCATTTGCGCCGCCTTACTCCGCCCGGAGCGCGAGGTAGTACCTCGAGTCTCGGACTATTCCCGAGCGTGGGATCCAAGGGGAGAATAACTGAATGAGCAACGACGGCGTTAATACCAGCCGCCGCACCTTCTTGATCGGCTTGACCTCGGCTATTGGTGCCGCAGGTGCAGTTGGCGCGGCTGTTCCTTTTGTGAAATCCTGGCAGCCCAGTGCCAAAGCCAAGAATGCCGGTGCGCCGGTAACCGTGGATGTTGGCAAGCTGGAGCCCGGTCAGCGTGTGGTTGAGGAATGGCGAGGCCAGCCCGTTTGGGTGGTGCGCCGTACCGACGATATGCTGCAAACCTTGTCGCAGCTGGAAGACAAGCTTCGTGACCCTGCGTCTGAAGCGGACCAGCAGCCTGCCTATGCCCAGAACGAGTGGCGCTCGATCAAGAAAGAGCTGCTGGTACTGATTGGCACCTGTACGCATCTGGGGTGTTCGCCGTTGTACGAGGACGAGCCCACAGTGGAGCTGGAGCACGGCGGCTTCTTCTGCCCCTGCCACGGTTCCAAGTTTGATCTGGCCGGTCGCGTCTACAAGAGCGTACCCGCACCCACCAACCTGGTGGTGCCGCCGCACTCCTATCTGAGCGAAGGTGTCATCATTGTGGGTTCTGAAGAAGGGGAGACCGAGGCATGATGGGAATGGTGAATCGTGTTGTCGACTGGGTAGATGCCCGTCTGCCCGTGGTGGACGCTTACAAGCGCCACATGTCCGAATACTACGCCCCGAAGAACTTCAACTTCTGGTACTACTTCGGCGTGCTGTCCCTGGTGGTGCTGATTAACCAGCTGCTCACCGGTATCTGGCTGACCATGTTCTACTCCCCCAGCGAAGGTTTTGCCTCGGTGGAATACATCATGCGTGATGTGGAGTGGGGCTGGTTGATTCGCTACATGCATGCGGTGGGGGCATCAGCCTTCTTCGCTGTGGTCTATATCCACATGTTCCGCGGCCTGATGTACGGTTCCTACAAGCCGCCGCGGGAGCTGGTGTGGATCTTCGGTATGTTGATCTATCTGGCGTTGATGGCAGAAGGCTTCCTGGGCTATGTGCTGCCCTGGGGCAACATGTCCTACTGGGGTGCTCAGGTGATCATTTCCCTGGCGGGCGCCATTCCCTTTGACCTGCTGCCGTTTATCAGTGCTGCAGAAGCGAAGGAAATCGGCGAAGGCCTGACCACCTGGGTACGTGGTGATTATCTGCTGTCCACGGCGACGGTGAACAAGTTCTTCGCCCTGCACGTGGTGGCTATCCCCATCGTGCTGCTGGCGCTGGTGGTACTGCATATCCTGGCACTGCACGAAGTGGGTTCCAACAACCCGGATGGTGTGGAAATCAAGCAGAACAAGGACGAAAACGGTATCCCGGTTGACGGTATTCCGTTCCACCCTTACTACACCGTGAAAGACCTGCCGGGCGTGATCGTGTTCCTGATGATCTTTGCCGTGGTGATCTTCTTCTTCCCGGATGGCGGGGGTTACCTGCTGGAGAAGCCGAACTTCGAGCCGGCCAACCCGCTGAAGACCCCGGATCACATTGCTCCGGTATGGTACTACGGTCCGTACTACGCCATGCTGCGTGCCACGACCCTGGATATCATCATGTCTTCCAAGGCCTGGGGTCTGGTTGCCATGGGTGGCGCTATCGTGATCCTGTTCGTGATCCCCTGGCTGGATCGCCACCCGGTTCGCTCCATCCGCTATCGCGGCTGGTTGAGCAAACTGTTCATGGCGATCTTTGTGGTGGACTTCCTGATTTTGGGCTATCTGGGTACTCAGCCGGCAACGCCGGGTAAGACCATGCTGGCGCAGTTCGGTACGGTGTATTACTTCAGCTACTTCCTGCTGATCATGCCGTTTGTTCACAAATTCGAAAAATCCAAGCCGGTTCCGGAACGGGTAACGGGGGGTCACTGATGAAGAAATTAGCGGTCGTTCTTTTCAGCTGCCTGCCGTTGGTTGCCTTCGCGGCCGGTGGTGGCAAGAGTGAGTACGAAGTGCCGGCACCGGTCAATCTGCAGGACAAGGTAAGCCTGCAGAATGGTGCCAAGCTGTTTGTAAACTACTGCATGGGCTGTCATGGTCTGCAGTACCAGCGTTACAGCCGCCTGGCTGAGGATCTGGAGATTCCGGAAGAACTGGTGCAGGAAAAGCTGAATTTCACCACCGACAAGGTGGGTGATCAGATGCGTACTGCCATGGACCCGGAAGATGCCAAGGCCTGGTTCGGCAATGCGCCGCCGGATCTCACCATGGTGACCCGCTATCGTTCAGAGGATTGGGTGTATTCTTACCTGATCAACTTCTACGAAGACGAGTCCCGTCCCTTCGGTTACAACAACCGGGTGTTCGAAAACGTGGGTATGCCCCATGTGATGGCAAGCCGGGAAGCTGAGCTGAGCGAAGAAGAGTTCAAACAGGAAATGGGTGATATCACCAATTTCCTGGCATACACCGCTGAGCCGGTCCGTCCGTTGCGTGAGCGTCTGGGTGTGTATGTACTGGTGTTCCTGGGCATTCTGTTTGTCCCGGCATACCTGCTCAAGAAGGAATACTGGAAAGACGTGCACTAACCATTAGTGCCGCTTTTCAGCGTTGAACAGGGTATCCGTGTAAGCGGTTACCCTGTTTCTGTTATATAGCTATTAGTGCGGAGATGATTCGACAATGGGTGTGGTGACCAAGCGTTCTTCAATGACTTTCTTTTCTTCCCCGGAAGATCATTACAGCCATCGCGTGCGTATCGTGCTGGCAGAAAAAGGGGTCACAGTCGATATCGTTGATGTGGACAACAACAACAAGCCGGAAGATCTGGCGTCGCTGAACCCCTACAACGAAGTGCCTACCCTGGTGGACCGTGAACTGACTCTCTATCAGTCCACCGTCATCATGGAGTACCTGGATGAGCGTTTCCCCCATCCGCCGTTGTTGCCGGTGTACCCGGTTGCCCGTGCACACAGCCGTCTGCTGATTCACCGGGTAGAGCGTGACTGGTGCGGTCACGTTGATGCCATTCTGGCCGGTGAGGAAAAAGAAGCCAGCCTCAACAAGCGTCGCAAGGAGTTGCGTGAAGCGATTATTGCTACCGCGCCGATCTTCAGCGAGCTGCCATACTTCATGAGTGAAGAGTTCACCCTGGTAGACTGTGTGGTTGGCCCCATCCTGTGGCGGTTGCCTGCCCTGGGTATCGAGCTGCCAGCGAAACAGGTCAAGCCGTTGCTGGACTATGCCGAACGTCTGTTTGACCGTGATGCCTTCCAGGCCAGCCTGACCGACGCCGAGCGCGAACTGCGCAACCCGCTGTAATCATGTCCGATATGTCGCCCAATCGCCCGTATCTGATACGGGCGATCCACGAATGGATCTGTGATAACGGTCTGACGACCCACCTGGCTGTAAACGCCTCTTACCCCGGGGTGGAAGTGCCCCAGGATTTTGTTCAGGACGGCCAGATTGTGCTGAACATCGCGCCCCGGGCAGTGACAAACTTTGTTGCGGGCAATGAGGAAATCACTTTTTCCGCCCGTTTCGGGGGTATGCCCATGACTATCCGGGTTCCCGTGAATGCGGTGGTGGCGGTTTTCGCCCGGGAGAACGGTCAGGGTATGGCGTTCGATCCGGCGGAGCCGCCGCCCGAGCCCACACCACCGGAGCCGGAAAAGGATGACGGCAAGGCTAAGGTCAGCCATCTGAAGGTGGTTAAATAAAAAAACGGCGAAATCCGGTTTTTTTGCTGCCCCAGATGCCTGGTTGCTCTCTACGGAGCCGCTGTAGGAGCGTCGCTTGCGGCGCGACCTTGCCTTGGCAAGGAATCGGCCGCAGGGCGATCAGGAATGTCAGGGCTCGACAGATTTCCGTCAGTGTTTGATTAGGCCTGAATCGCGCCGCCAGCGACGCTCCTACACTTGCAACTGCCTTCAGTCGATATACTCAATAATCTTGACGATCTTCTGCACACCGTAGACCTTTTGTACCTGCTCAACGACCGCATCCGCTTCCTCGTGAGTCAGCAGTCCCATCAGGTAGACCACGCCGTTTTCTGTCACCACCTTGGTGCGCCAGCCCGGGGCCTCGCCATTGATCAGCAGACGGCTTTTGACCTTGCTGGTCAGCCAGGTGTCATTGGTGCGGGCCAGGAAGGAGTTGGAGCCCACCACTTGAAGCTCGTTGTGTACGTGGCGGACGTGGCGGACCTGCTCGGCGATATTGCCTGCCTGGGCCTTCAGATCGTCGTTGGCCACTTGCCCGGCGAGCAACACATTACCGTTATAACTCACAACCACGATCCGGGATTCGTCCAGCTCGGCGCTGGCGCGGGCCAGATTCACAGCGACCTTGCGCTCAATATTGCCGTCCTCGATAAAGGCACCGAAAGTGCGTTTGCCGTGGTTCTGATCGACGGGTTCCTCGGACATTCCCTTGGACAGGGATGCGCACCCGGAGACGGTGGCGAACAGGACAAACATGGTCAGGACGTGGCTGAATCGAATGAAGCCTGCGGCCATTTATTGGCCTCCAAACAGTTGCTGATCGATGTAATCGCACAGGGAGTGAATCACCAGCAGGTGGACTTCCTGAATGCGTGCGGTGGAGGCGGCCGGTACCCGGATCTCAATGTCGTTGGGCCCGTACAGGTTGACCATTTCGCCGCCTTCCTTGCCGGTCATGGCGACCACGCGCATTTCCCGGTCATGGGCGGCCTGGATGGCCTGGATGACATTGGCGGAGTTACCGCTGGTGGAGATGGCCAGCAGGATGTCGCCGCTGCCACCGAGAGCGCGAACCTGTTTGGAGAAGATTTCGTTGTAGCTGTAATCGTTGGCAATCGAGGTCAGCGTGGAGGAATCGGTGGTAAGCGCGATTGCCGGGAGTGCCGGGCGCTCCATCTCGAAACGGTTAAGCAATTCGGAAGAAAAATGCTGGGCATCGCCGGCAGAGCCGCCATTGCCACAGGTAAGAATCTTGCCGCCGTTGAGCAGGCATTCCACCATGGCCTGACCGGCGGCTTCGATGACGGTGGGTAGCACTTCCCCGGCTTTGGCTTTGGTTTCAATGCTTTCGGCAAACAGTTGCCGGATACGGTCCACGCTCATAATTACCTCATTGTTCTGCGCGTTCGAAGGTTGCGTGCAGCTATTCGCTGTAGAACGCGTTTTGTATCCACTGATACCGGACAGTGTTGTTATTGTCCGGTTCCATTCCCAGTACATCAAAGCGGCAGGGCCGATCATGGTATTGCGGGTGGCGACCCAGATAGTGCCGGGCTGCCAGTATCAGCCGGCGTTGCTTGTGGTGATCCACAGAGGCCAGAGCGCCGCCATGGCTGGGATTGCTGCGCCAGCGCACTTCCGTGAACACCAGGGTGTCGCCGTCCTGCATGATCAGGTCGATTTCCCCCTGGCGGCAGCGAAAGTTGCGTGCCACAACAATCAGTCCCTGCTCAGTGAGCCAGTGTGCAGCCTGTTTTTCCGCTTCGCTACCGGAATCTTTGTTACTGCGCGGTAATTTCACGGGGCCTGCCATTCTTTGCCGGCTCGGATACCTTGGGGAGAGCGCGAGCTTCACCATTGATAAATACACCCCAGTTCAGCTCGCGCACAATGCGTTGCTGTTCCATGCTCAGGCGGCCGGTGACGCCGGGCAGCTCACTGGATGGAAGGGTGTTTAACAGGTAAAGACGGCCTTGTAGCCGGTAGGCATCAATCCCCATGGCAAACAGGCGCTCATATCGGCCGTGCCCTTCGGGCCATTGGGTGTCGGCCATACGGCGCAGCTCGGAATCTTCCTTGCTGAGCATCCAGGGCATGTCCACAAAGCGCACCCCATTCAGGTCCTGGTCGCGACGAGGATTGGACTCACCGCTATGGATCAGTGCCGTGGAGTACACCGGCAGATCCTTGGCGTAATGGAAATTCAGTGCCGGTTTCACCTGGCGGCCCTGATCCGGGCTGGCCAGCAGAAACAGGAAGCCCATGTCCTGGCGGCGGCGTGGCTGAATGTCCATGTCCAGGCTGGTGAAACGGCTGACCGCCTGGCCGCGACTCTGGCTCTGGGCCACCAGCAGCAGTTCCTTGACGGTATCCCCCAGAGTGGGGCCTTCCTGGTAGGTGCGGGTCACGGTCACCGTGCCGCCGAGGGATTGCCATTCTTCGGCAAATGCCTGGGCAACCCGTTCGCCCCATTCTCCTTCCGGGTAAAGAATGCCGGCCTGACTGGCGCCTTCGCGGGCGCCTTGCAGCGCAATCTGGCGAGCTTCATCTTCCGGTGCCAGGCCGAACTGGAAAAAGTTCTCGGGCAGGGTGTCCTGATCAATATAGTTCAGGGCCAGGGTGGTAACCGGCAGGGTGCCCTGGTTGGCAATGGTGGCAGCCTTTTCCTTGGCCAGGGGGCCGAGGACAAAGTCGGCACCGTCCTGTATGGCCTGCTGATAAAGAGCCAGAATGTTGTCGCCGCCAGAATCATAGAAGCGCAGTACCGGCGGATTGCCATTTTGCTTGTGCTGGTAGTACGCGGTCATGATGCCTTCCTGAAGAGCCTTGCCGGCATTTTTCAGGGGGCCTGTGGTGGGGAGCAGAATGGCTACCTTGCTGGGTCTTTCATTGGCGGCTTTTTCCAGGGCGTCGAGAATATCAGGAACATCCGCCGTTGCCGGATGGGTTCGCCATTGGGCGCTCCAGCGATTCAGTCGGTTGACCTGGGCGTCCAGGTCGGCGATGGGGTCGCGATACAGCTGTGCCAGGGTAAGCCAGCCACGCAGGTCGCCGCTGCTGCCCTCTACGGCGTTGGCCAGTTCGGTGTTGGACAGCTTCATCAGAAGCTGCCAGATCATGCCGTGGTTATAATCCTGGTCGTCTTCTTCCAGCAGAGGGTGAGCCGCCACGCGCTGCTGCAGGCTGCTGATCAGATCACCTTTCATGGCGAGGGCGTCGGCTCTGAGCAAGTCCAGTCTGGCTTGCTGATCTGCGGGATACTGGAGAATCTCATCCTCATAGCGTTGCAGCAGCGCCAGTGCCTGATCTGGGCGCTGGTCGCCAAGCTGGGCTCGACCGCTGAGCAGAATCCAGGCGAAACGTTGCGCGTTGTCCATGGCTTGTGGATTCAGATCGGCAAGTAGCTGACCGGCATCAGCGGCACGCTGCTGATCCAGATATGTCTCAGCCCATTGCAGAGTGGCGCCAATACGCGCCTCCGTTGTCATGGTGGCCAGTTGGGTGCGGGCGGCCGTCAACGCCGCGGGAGCGATGCCAACCTTGGGTGCCGACGGTTGTTCATAAACCGTGGTGCGCGTAGGAGTTGTGGTAGAACAGCCAGCGATGACTGCGGCAGCAAGCAGGGCTGCCAAACGGGCCTTTCTGAATTCCATGGCGACAGGTTCGTATTACCAGAATGAAGCCGCTATTGTAGGCGCTTCATTGGAGCCTCACCAGTTGAGTCGTGCACAGATATGAGTGGAACTTTGTATATTGTCAGTACGCCGATCGGAAATCTGGATGACATCAGTCGTCGGGCGATAGCGGTACTGGATGAGGTCGACTGGGTGGCTGCAGAGGATACCCGGCACAGTCAGCGCATGCTGGAGCAGCTGGGAATCCGCAGTCGCTTGATCAGCTGTCATGATCACAATGAAAGTGCCCGCAGCGAAGAGTTGGTGGCTCGTTTGCAGTCAGGTGAGCAGGGCGCCCTGATCAGTGATGCGGGCACGCCACTGGTCAGTGATCCCGGCTACCGTCTGGTGCGCGCCTGCCACCAGGCCGGTGTGCGGGTGGTGCCGATTCCCGGCGCGTCGGCACTGCTGGCAGCGTTAGCCGCGGCGGGGCAGCCGTCTGACCGTTTTCTTTTCGAGGGTTTTGTGCCGGCCAAGGGAGCACCCCGTCAGCAGGCCATCGAGCGCCTGGCAGGGCTGTCAGTCACAAGTATTATCTACGAAGCTCCCCATCGGGTGCTTTCCTTCCTCGAGGCGCTAACGCCCCTGGTTGAAAAAGATCGTGAAATCTCGCTCTGTCGTGAGCTGACCAAGCAATTTGAGACCATTCGCATGGGAGCCGTGGCGGATATCTGTGACTGGGTGGCATCAGATCGCAACCAGCAACGCGGCGAGCTGGTGCTGGTGTTGTCGCCTTGCGCGCAAACCGCCGACTGGAGTGAGCGGGATCAGGCCCTGGCAACGTCCCTGCTGGCGGAATTGCCGGTGTCCCGGGTGGCGAAAATCATGGCCGCCCATACCGGCCTGAAACGGCAGGCGGTGTATGCGCTGTTAGAGGCAATGAATAATTAATAGTTAATAATGAATAACTCGCGATCCGGTTTGGTCGTTTTTCGGGCACAAGAGGCCGCGCTCAACGTTAGGGCGCGCGGCCTCTTGCGTTTCAAGATCAGAAAACCCGGTCCGCGCAGCTATTAATTATTCACTATTAATTATTAACTGTTTAGACTCCGCCCCGGATCGGTCAGACAGTCGCTGGCGGCGTAGCCGCTGGAGGAAAGTCCGGGCTCCACAGGGCAGGGTGCCAGGTAACGCCTGGGGGCCACACTGGTGACGGTGTGGCTACGGCTAGTGCCACAGAGAAGATACCGCCTGTTCCTTCCTCGTGTCGGAACCGGTAAGGGTGAAAAGGTGCGGTAAGAGCGCACCGCGCCGCTGGCAACAGTGGTGGCAGGGTAAACCCCACCCGGAGCAAGACCAAATAGGGATCCTATGGCGTGGCCCGCGCTGGATCCGGGTAGGTTGCTAGAGGTTTGTGGCGACGCAAGCCCCAGATGAATGACTGTCCACGACAGAACCCGGCTTATCGACCGATCCAATTTATTCAGTAACGATGCGCGAGTTGCGAGAAGCGAAACCCAGGACGGGTTTTGCCTTTCGTGACTCGTGGCTCGCTCCTCGTAATGCCTTATCTTCTTGATCCCGTTCGTTATCCCATCATGCGAAGACCTCAGACTTGCCGTGCTTGCAGCCTGGCAGGTTGGCGCAGATCAATCCCTCTGTCTCGACAATGACCAACATGTGCTGCGCTTTTCCGATCGGGTTGATGGCACTGGGGTGCGGCGTCGGCCTGCCGGGTCGTCAATCCTGTCGCTGGCCCGTGTCCGAAGAAGGCCTAATTATTTTGATGTTGAATATAAATAAAGTTATTAATAACTAATCCGTCTAACACTTAAAGTGCTTTCTCACTTGCGCGTTCCAGCGCTCTGATTCGTCTCGAAACTCCCTCCGTTCATCCCTTCGTTCATTCTCTGTGATACCGCTAACAGGCTGATTTGTCTGGAAATTCTTTTACGTTTGACCAGGTGCTCACGCTTGACTTGGTGTTCGCAGTGGCCCTAGAGTGTCCCAATGTGGTGAAAAGTGGGAAAAAGTGGGATTTTCTTGGCGGCCGGTGTCGCGAAGTGGGGCAACAAGAGCCCCGGGAAGGAACCAAACAATCGAGCATGAGGACGGCCAGTGTTTACTGGGAGCACATCACTCAATCTGGATGCCAAGGGGCGGCTCACCATGCCGACCCGCTATCGCGCTTCGTTAAACGAAGCCTGCGGCGGCCAGCTTGTGCTTACCCGTCACCCTTATGACGAATGTCTCGCGCTTTACCCCCGTGATGAATTTATGGAAACCGCCGGCAAGCTGTCTGCGCAGAGAGACTCCAGCCCGCAGGTACGCCAGTTGAAACGCCGTTTTCTTGGCCAGGCGGTTGAAATCGATATGGATAGCAATGGCCGGCTTCTGGTGCCGCCGGAGTTGCGGGCGGCGATCGGCCTGGAGAAGCAGGCCATGCTGATCGGTCAAATGCACCGTTTTGAAATCTGGAAAGCAGAAAGCTGGTTGGAAGAGGATGGCACCCTGGATCCGGATGCATTGCCGGAAAGCGTCCAGGAGCTGTCTTTCTGATGACCGACAAAGGCGCGCAGTACGAACACCAGCCAGTCATGCTGGAAGAGGTACTGGATATGTGGTTCAGCCGTGGTGATGGATTTTATGTCGACGGCACCTTCGGGCGAGGGGGTCACAGTCGTGCGCTGCTGGAAAAACTGGATCGCCAGGGCCGCTTGGCCGGTATCGATCGTGATCCCCAGGCTGTTGCCGCAGGCGAGCAGTTGGCGTCGGAAGATGATCGTTTCCGGATAATCGCCAACCGCTTTGACTGCCTGCCCGAGGTGGTGGCCGAAGCCGGGCGACCCATTGATGGGCTGTTGCTGGATCTGGGTGTGTCGTCACCGCAACTGGATGATGCCGCCCGTGGTTTCAGCTTCCTGCGAGACGGGCCGCTGGATATGCGCATGGATCCCACTCGAGGGGAAAGCGTGGCGCAGTGGCTGGCCCGGGCCGAGGAGCAGGACATCGCCAATGTGTTGTACCGCTACGGCGACGAGCGTAAGTCGCGGCGAATTGCCCGGCGGATCTGTGAGGAGCGGGTGGAGCAGCCGATCACACGTACCTTGCAGCTTGCTGATCTGATCGAATCGGCCATCGGCCGTGGTGAGCCGGGCAAACACCCGGCCACGCGCAGTTTTCAGGCGTTGAGAATACATATAAACGGGGAGCTGGATGCGCTGACCCAAGTGCTCGAACAGTCCCTGGAGACGCTCGCCATCGGCGGGCGTCTCGCCATTATCAGCTTCCATTCTCTGGAAGACCGGATCGTGAAGCTGTTCATTCGCGATCACTCCGGCCGGGCACCCAAGGGGCGCGGTGGTTTGCCGTTGGGCGATGAAATGCCGCAGCGGCTGGAGCCGGTTGGCAAGGCCATTCGCGCCAGCAAGGCCGAGTTGAAAGTGAACGTGCGCTCGCGCAGTGCGGTACTGCGAGTGGCGGAGAAGGTGGCATGAGTGCCCCCTGGCTGATCCGCACCCTGGTGGTGCTGATCGTGATCTCCGCGCTGGCAGTGAGTTACAGCGTTCACGAGGCCCGTCGACTCACCGACGAGAGCCAGAAATTACAGCAGCAGCAGACTCGACTGGAAAGCCAGTGGAGTCAGTTGCTGTTGGAGCACAGCACCTGGGGCAGCTATGCACGGGTGGAGCGCCTGGCTCGCGAGGAGCTGGGAATGAAATTACCGAAAACCGATGAGAGAGTGCTGATCCGGCCATGAAACGCCAGGCTCGCAAGACACGGCAACCCAATCACCAGATGCGCTGGCGCTTTGTGCTGGGTTTCTGGTTGGTGTGTGCCTGTGTGTTGGTGGTGCGGGCGGTGGATCTGCAAGTGCTGCAGCATGATTTCCTTGCGCATCAGGGGGATATTCGCAATCTGCGTGTAGAGCCATTGGCGGCGCACCGGGGCGTGATTCGGGATCGTGATGGGCGCCCTCTGGCGGTGAGTACACCGGTGGTGACGCTTTGGGCCAATCCCCGCGAAGCCCTGGAGAATCAGGAGCAATGGACCCGGCTGGCGGGAAACCCGGTGCTCAGCCAGCAGGAGTTTGCCCGCAAGGTCCGTCGGCACGAATCCCGGGAATTCATCTATCTTGGCCGTGGCCTGGCGCCGGAAGCGGCCAAGGCGGTGCTCGATCTGAATATCCCCGGCATCCATTCGCTGACCGAATACCGCCGTTACTACCCGGCGGGCGAAGTGACCAGCCATGTGGTGGGGTTCACCAACATCGATGATCAGGGCCAGGAGGGGGTCGAGCTGTCCCTGGAGTCTCACCTGTCCGGCCAGTCCGGTCGCAAGAAGGTGGTGCGTGATCTGCTGGGTCGGGTGATCCAGGATATTGAAGTGCTGGAGCCGGCCCAGCCCGGTGAAGATGTGACGTTGAGTATCGACCTGCGTCTTCAGTATCTGGCGTACCGGGAGCTGCTGGGTGCCGTGCAGCAATTCAAGGCCAAGGGCGGTAGCGCGGTGGTGCTGGATGTGCGCACCGGCGAAGTGCTGGCCATGGTGAACCAGCCCGCTTACAACCCCAATAATCGTGGCAACCTGGATACCGCCGCGCTGCGTAACCGGGCGGTGACCGACCTGTTTGAGCCCGGTTCCACCATGAAGCCCTTTACCGTGGCGGCGGCCATGGAGATGGGCATGGTCACCCCGTCCACGACCATTAATACCCACCCGGGCACCATGCGTGTGGGCAGCAAGACCATTCGTGATCACCGTGATTACGGGATCATTGATATCACCACCGTGCTCACCAAAAGCTCGAATATCGGCACCAGCAAATTGGCGCTGGCCATGGAGCCGCTGGCCTTGCCCACCTATCTGGAGCGTTTCGGGTTTGGCGAGGCGACCGCCATTGATTTTCCGGGTGAAAGCAATGGCATGCTGCCTTTGCGGAGCCACTGGCGGGACGTGGAGCGGGCCGCACTTTCCTATGGCTATGGTTTGAGTGTATCTGCGGTGCAGCTGGCACAGGCCTATGCGGTCATTGCCAATGATGGCGTCAAGGTGCCGTTGACCCTGAAGAAAGTGAAAGACAAACCCGCCGGGCAACAGGTGCTTGGCAAGCAGGTTGCCCGGCAGCTGGTGCAAATGCTGGAAACCGTGGTCAGCCAGGTGGGTACCGCCAGCCGCGCTCAAGTGCCGGGTTACCAGGTGGCCGGCAAAACCGGCACGGTGCACAAGGTGATTTCCGGTGGGTATGCGGATGACAGTTATATCGGTCTGTTTGCCGGCCTGGCGCCGGCCACGGATCCTCGTATTGTCACTGTGGTCGTCATCGATGACCCGCGTAGCGATGCCTACTATGGCGGCCTGGTCGCTGCACCGGCCTTTTCCCGCATCATGGGCGGGGTATTGCGGACCTTGCACGTGCCACCGGACAAGCCCGAAGGGCTGCTGGCCGGTGGCCCGGATACGGAGGATCGCTCATGATGCGCCTCCAGCAACTGCTCCCGGAGCACAACCTGCCTGCCCAAGTGGCAGGTCTTACCATTTCAGGTCTGCAGCTGGACAGCCGTCGGCTCCAGTCCGGTGAGGCGTTTGTGGCCGTGCCCGGTGTGACCAGCGATGGCCGTCATTTCATCAGCCAGGCTATCAGTGCCGGTGCCGCCGTGGTGCTGGCGGACGCGGAGACCTTTTCCGTGGACCTGCAGGAAACTGTGCCGCGCGTGAATCTGCCTGGGCTGGCCCGGGGGGTAGCGGATCTGGCCGCGCGCTGGTTCGGCGAGCCGGCCAGCCGCTTGCGCATCACCGGTGTGACCGGCACCAATGGCAAGACCAGCATTACCTGGTTCCTGCGCGATGCCCTGAACGCACTGGGTCACCGCTGTGCCCTGGTGGGCACCCTGGGGCTGGGGCTGAAAGGGCAGGAGCAGACCACGGGCCATACCACGCCGGACCCGATCACCCTGCAGGCCGGACTGGCAGCAGTCCGTGATGCCGGCGCCGATACCGTGGCCATGGAAATTTCTTCCCATGCCCTGGATCAGAACCGTCTCGGTGGCACCCTGGTCAGCACGGCGGTATTCAGCAATCTGAGCCGGGACCATCTCGATTACCACGGTGATATGGAATCCTACCTGGCCGCCAAGGCCATGCTGTTCACCCGAAAAGGGGTGCAGCTGGCAGTGATCAACTGTGATGATCCGGCGGCGCAGACCCTGATTGCCTGTCTGCCCAATGGCGTTCGATGCGTCACGTTCGGTAGCCAGCAGGGCGCTACCGTGCGCTGTGAGTCTCTGCAATACACGGCAGAAGGGATTACGGCCGAGCTTTTTGTTGGCGGCACGGTGGTGTCGTTGAGGCTGCCCCTGTTCGGTCATTTCAATCTCAGCAATGTCATGGCCGTGGCGGCCATCCTGCATGGCCAGGGTACGCCCGCCGAGGCGTTGAGTGGGGCGCTGGCTGCGATTACGCCCGTACCGGGGCGTATGGAACCGCTGCAGGCCGTCGGCTGTCCGACGGTGATCGTCGATTATGCCCATACCCCGGATGGGCTGGAAAAAGCCCTCCAGGCATGTCGGGATCATTTCCCTGGCCGCTTGTTCTGCGTGATCGGCTGTGGCGGCGACAGGGATGCCGGCAAGCGTCCGCAGATGGCAGCGGTGGCGGAAACGTTTGCCGATAGCGTGGTGCTGACCAGCGATAACCCGCGCAGCGAAGACCCGCAAACCATTATTGACCAGATGCGTGCCGGCCTGACCGATGCGCAGGCGGTCCACGAAAACGTGGATCGTGCCGCAGCGGTACAGGAAACCGTCCACCGTGCCCAGCCAGGGGATGTGATTCTGCTGGCTGGCAAGGGCCATGAGGATTATCAGGAAATTAACGGCGTGCGTTACCCCAGTGATGACAGAGACCTTGCCCGCCAGGCGCTGACCGCCCGGGGAGGTGCCTCATGATGTGGTTGTCGCAGATCGCCCAGTGGACCGGTGGCACCCTGATCGGGGAAGACCGCAAAGTGAATGCGGTGGTCACCGACACCCGTGACATGGAGCCGGGCTGCCTGTTTGTGGCGCTGAAGGGTGAGCGTTTCGATGCCCATGACTTTCTCGCCCAGGCTGCCGATAGCGGCGCCGTCGCTGCCCTGGTGGACCGGGAGCAGAATGACTTTGCCAGTGCCGTGCAGGTAGACGATACCCGCCTGGCGTTGGGGCGCCTGGCCAGCGGCTACGCGGATCAGTTTACCTCTGAGCGACTTGCCGTGACCGGCAATGCCGGCAAGACCACCGTCAAGGAAATGGCGGCGGCCATGCTGGGTGAGGGCACCTTGGCCACCCGTGGCAACTTCAACAATGACATCGGTGTGCCACTGACGTTGCTGCGTCTGTCCGGCGAGCACCGCTATGCGGTCATTGAGCTGGGCGCCAATGCCCCCGGTGAGATTGACTGGACCAGTTCCCTGGCCAAGCCGAAGGTGGTGCTGGTGACCAATGTGACCGGCGCCCACCTGGAAGGATTTGGTTCCATGCAGGGTATCGCCAACGCCAAGGCGGAGATCTTTGGCGGTTGCCAGGCTGGCGGTCAGGCGATCATCAACAATGACGACAGTTTTGCTGATTTCTTTGCCGCTGAGGCTGAAAAGGCGGGCCTCCGCCTGATTCGTGTTGGCAGTCAGGCGCCGGCAGATCTGTATGCGGAGCATATCCAGCTCCATCAGGACCGGGTGGAATTTGTGCTGCAGCCGTTGGGCGAAGCGGTGACCGTTCCCCTGCCCGGTGCCCATCAGGTCAGCAATGCCCTGCTGGCCTGTGCCGCCGTTCGTGCCCTGGGGGTGAACCTGGGCCAGGTCCTGCCACGGCTGTCACAGCTGAAACCGGTGCCCGGGCGCATGAATCTGCATGCCCTGGCCGGCGGTGTGCTGGTGGATGACACCTATAACGCCAACCCCGGCTCCGTGCGTGTTGCCATTGACTGGCTGGCGGCCCAGCCGGCGCCGCAGATGCTGGTGCTGGGCGTCCTGGGCGAACTGGGGCCGCAGGCGGAGCAACTGGTCGAAGAGCTGGGTGGCTATGCCCGCCAGGCGGGGATCAGTGACCTGGTGGTGATGACCGGCGCCAGTGCCGCCGCCAAAGGGTTTGGTGACGGTGCCATGACGGCAGAAAACGATCAGCAGGCGGCAAGCTGGAGTGCCCCGGTTCTGCAACAGGGTGGAACCGTGCTGGTAAAAGGCTCACGTAGCGCCGGTATGGAAGCGGTGGTGCAGCGACTGATCATGGGCGCAGGCCCGCAAAAACCGGAACAGGGGGCACACTGATGTTGCTTTGGCTGGCCGAGCTTCTGGCAGAATTTCATAGCGGTTTCCTGGTGGTGCAGTACATCACCCTGCGCGGCATTCTCAGCGTACTGACGGCCCTGTTTATCGCTTTCTGGGTGGGCCCGATCATGATCCGCAAGCTGCAGGAAAAGCAGGTGGGTCAGGCCATTCGAGATGATGGCCCGAAGAGCCATCTGAGCAAGGCTGGCACTCCCACCATGGGCGGGGCGCTGATCCTCATTGCCATCGTCATCTCCACCCTGCTGTGGGCCGACCTGAGCAACCGCTTTATCTGGATCACCCTGGGTGTGCTGTTCGTCTTCGGTGCCGTGGGCTGGGTGGATGACTGGCGCAAGGTGGTGGAAAAGAATCCCCGCGGCCTGCCGGCCCGCTGGAAATATCTGTGGTTGTCCGTGGGTGCGTTGGGGGCAGCCTTTGCCCTGTACTTCACGGCCCAGAGCCCGGTGGAAACCCAGTTGATCGTGCCCTTCTTCAAGAATGTGGTCATCAACATGGGCTGGTTCTACATCGTGCTGACCTATTTTGTGATCAACGGCACCAGCAACGCGGTGAATCTGACCGATGGCCTGGATGGTCTGGCGATCATGCCCGCGGTATTGGTGGGCGGTGCCCTGGGCATCTTCGCCTATGCCGGAGGGCATGCGGAATTCGCGCCGTATCTGCAGATTCCCTATGTGGCCGGTGCCGGTGAGCTGGTGATCATTTCCGCCGCCCTGTGTGGTGCCGGTCTCGGGTTTCTGTGGTTCAACGCCTATCCCGCCCAGGTATTCATGGGCGATGTGGGCGCGCTGGGCCTGGGCGCGGTGCTGGGTGTGATGGCGGTGATTGTCCGTCAGGAAATCGTGCTGTTCATCATGGGCGGGGTGTTCGTGATGGAAACCGTCTCGGTGATGTTGCAGGTGGGGTCGTTCAAGCTCACCGGCCGGCGGGTGTTCCGTATGGCGCCGATCCATCACCACTTTGAACTGAAAGGATGGCCGGAGCCGAAGATCATCGTGCGCTTCTGGATCATCACCGTAATTCTGGTCCTGGTGGGTCTGGCGACCCTGAAAATCCGATAGGGGATTGAGTTAATTTTATGGCGAAAGACGGGTTTGATCTGGTCATTGGCCTGGGAGTTTCCGGGCGTTCCGTGATCCGTTATCTGACGGACCAGGGGATGCCTGTGCGCGCCCTGGACACCCGTGCCGAGCCCGCCGGCCTGGAGGCGCTGCGCGCCGAATTCCCCAATGTGAAAATTCATACCGGCGGTTTCAAGTCCGGCTGGATGAACAATGCCCGTCGCCTGATCGTCAGCCCCGGCGTGGCCGTGGCCACACCAGCCATTGCCGAGCAGGTCGTTGCCGGCAAGGAAGTGATCGGTGATGTGGAGCTGTTTGCCCGGGCCGCCAGCGAGCCGCTGGTGGCAATTACCGGTTCCAATGCCAAGAGTACCGTGACGACCCTGCTGGGGCAGGTGGCGGATGCCTGTGGCATGAATCCGGGCATTGGCGGCAATCTGGGCGTGCCAGCCCTGGAACTGCTGGACGACAAGGCCCGCCTGTATGTGCTGGAGCTGTCCAGTTTCCAGCTGGAAACCACCTACAGCCTGAGTGCGGAAGTGGCCACCATCCTCAATGTGTCCCAGGACCATCTGGATCGTTACGCCAGCTTTGCCGATTACGTGGCCGCCAAGCAGCGCATCTACGATGGCTGCCAGGTGGCAGTGTGGAACCGGGATGATCTGGCCACTCGCCCTCCTGCCGGGGTGGCGCGGCAGGTGACCTTCGGGGCTCACCCGGAGGCGGACTACCGGCTGGATAGTGAAACCGGGCAGCTGCTGTATCGGGGCGATACCCTGTTGTCCCTGTCCGAGCTGGCACTTACCGGCCATCACAACGCCATGAATATTCTCGCCGTGCTGGCGATCAGCGATGCCCTGTCCCTGAACCGGGACAAGGCCCTGGCCACCGTGAAAGCCTTTACCGGTCTGCCGCACCGTTGCCAGCTGGTGGCTGAAGCAGGGGGCGTGCGCTGGTTCAACGATTCCAAGGCCACCAACGTGGGAGCTACCCTGGCGGCCCTGACGGGGATCGGTGAAAGCATTGAAGGCAAGGTGATCCTGATCGCCGGTGGTCAGGGCAAGGGGCAGGATTTCTCGCCGCTGGCGGAGCCGGCGCGACAGTACCTCCGTGCCGGTCTGTTGATGGGCGAAGATCGCAGCACCCTGGCCCAGGGCATGTCGGCGGCACCCTGTGAATTGGTGGCCGACATGCAGGCCGCGGTGACCCGGGCCCATGCCCTGGCACAGCCCGGTGATGCGGTGCTGTTGTCTCCGGCGTGCGCCTCTTTTGACATGTATTCCAGCTTTGTTGCCCGTGGCGATGATTTTTCCGCCCGGGCCCGGGAGGTGTGCCATGACTGAGCGCATGATCCTCAAGCTGGATAACCGGGGTCTGGACAAGCCCCTGATGTGGACGGCCATCCTGCTGGCTCTGGCTGGCCTGGTAATGGTTTCCTCGGCCAGCCTGCAGATCGCTGAAACCCGGCTGGGCGATCCGTTCTACTACGCCCTGCGTCATGGCATCTACCTGGTACTGGGCCTGGGGGCCGGGGCGTTTGTCTATTTCGCGGTACCGCTGGCGCTGCTGGAACGGCTCCGTTTCCTGATGCTGCCGGTGGCTCTGGTGGTGCTGGTGATGGTGTTTATTCCCGGGCTGGGACGGACCGTGAATGGTTCCACCCGCTGGATTGCCCTGCCGGGCCTGACCATTCAGGCCTCGGAAATCGTCAAACTGTGCTTTGTATTGTATCTGGCAGGCTATATCGCCCAGCGCAAGGCGGCGCTGGAAACCGAGTGGAAAGCCTTCCTGCTGCCGTTGGCGTTGCTGGGCGTGTTGACCGTGCTGCTGCTGCTGGAGCCGGACTTCGGGGCTGTGGTGGTGCTGGGTATCACCGCCATGGGCATGCTGTTTCTTTCCGGTGTGCCGACTCTGCGCTTCCTGCTGATCGGCCTGGCTGCGGTGGCACTGGGTGCGCTGGTAGCGTTTGCCGAGCCCTACCGGGTGGCACGTCTGATGACCTTCACCGATCCCTGGGCAGATCAATACGGTTCAGGGTACCAGCTGACCCAGAGCCTGATTGCCTTTGGCCGCGGTCACTGGAGCGGTGTGGGCCTGGGCAACAGTGTGCAGAAGCTGTTCTATCTGCCGGAAGCCCATACGGATTTTGTTTACGCCGTGATGGCAGAAGAGCTGGGGCTGCTGGGCAATCTTGCTCTGATCGGCGGCTTCGTGCTGCTGGGCTGGCGCGTGTTCCGGCTGGGGCACAGCCTGGAAACCCGTGGTCTGCTGTATCACGCCTATGTGGTCTACGGTTGCGCCTTTGTCATGTGCTCCCAGGTGTTCATTAATCTGGGCGTGAATATGGGGCTGCTGCCCACCAAGGGCCTGACCTTGCCGTTTATCAGTTATGGCGGTTCATCACTGTTGATCTTCTCCGCCATGGTGGGCTTGATCCTGCGCGCCGGGTCAGAAGCCGAGCAGCTGAAAGCGAGAGGGAGGGCGGCACGATGAGTGGCACCATCCTGATCATGGCAGGCGGCACCGGTGGGCATGTGTTCCCGGCACTGGCAGTGGCGGATCAACTCCGTGAGCGCGGTTTCCGGATCCTCTGGCTGGGCGCCGAGAACGGTATGGAAGGCAAGCTGGTGCGCCAGTACGGCTACGAGATTGCCGAACTGGCCGTCTCCCGGCTGCGTGGTGGCGGGCTCAAGCGCAAGCTTACCGCGCCGTTCAATCTGCTGCGTGCGGTCTGGCAGGCGCGCAACCTGATCAGCCAGCGTCAGCCCCTGCTGGCGGTGGGCTTTGGCGGTTTTGCCAGCGGCCCGGGTGGCCTGGCTGCGCGCCTGTGCAAGGTGCCGGTGGTGGTCCACGAACAAAATGCGGTGCCGGGGCTGACCAACCGGCTGTTGTCGAAAATGGCCACCGTCACCCTGGAGGGTTTCCAGGGAGCGTTCGGCTCCCAGAGCGCCTGCTGGGTGGGCAATCCGGTACGCGCCGAGATTGCCAATCTGGACGACCCGGCCCGTCGCTATGCCCAGCATCAGGGTGGCTTGCGGGTGTTGGTTCTGGGCGGCAGCCAGGGGGCCCTGGTGCTGAATCAGGATCTGCCGGAACTGCTGCTGGCCGTGCTGGGCCGGGAAATTCAGGTGCGTCACCAATGCGGTGCCGGTCGCACCGGGGAAGCCGCGCCGATTTACCAGGCGCTGGGCATGCAGGCCCGGGTGAGTGAATTTATTGACGACATGGCGGAAGCCTATGGCTGGGCGGATCTGGTGATCTGCCGGGCCGGGGCGCTGACCGTGGCGGAAGTAGCGGCTGCCGGTGTGGCGGCCCTGTTCGTGCCGCTGCCCAGTGCGGTGGATGATCATCAGACATTGAATGCCCGCTGGCTGTCAGACCGGGGCGCGGCCCTGTTGTTGCCCCAGCGGGACATGAGTGCCGCCAGCCTGGCGGGCACATTGAAACCGGTTGCAGAACGCGGGTTGCTGGCGCAAATGGCGCAGCGGGCTCGCGAGCAGGCCGTGGCCGACAGCGCCGAGCGCGCGGCCACGCTGTGTGAGGAGGTGGCCAATGGCCGATAACGACAACATCCATATCGTCCCCGAGATGCGGCGCATCAGCGGTATCCACTTTGTGGGTATCGGCGGTGTGGGCATGTGTGGCATCGCCGAGGTGCTGGCCAATCAGGGCTATGCCATCAGCGGTAGCGACATCAAGGAATCGGCGGTCGTAGAGCGCCTGCGTGGCCTGGGTGTGCGGGTGGAAATCGGTCACCGGGCAGAAAATATCGATGGCGCTGACGTGGTGGTAACGTCCACGGCGGTGACCACGGAAAACGAGGAAGTGGCGGAAGCCCATGCCCGCCGGATTCCGGTGGTGCCGCGGGCCCAGATGCTGGCTGAGCTGATGCGCTTCCGTCACGGCATCGCCGTGGCCGGGACCCACGGCAAGACCACGACGACGTCCATGACCGCGGCCATCATGGCAGAGGCGGGTATGGACCCCACCTTCGTGATTGGCGGACGACTGAACAGCGCCGGCACCAATGCGCGCCTGGGGCAGAGTCGTTATCTGGTGGCGGAAGCGGATGAATCCGACGCCAGCTTCCTGCACCTGCAGCCCATGAGTGCCATCGTGACCAATATCGAAGCGGATCACATGCACACCTACGGCGGGGACTTTGCCCAGCTGGAGAACACCTTTATCGAGTTCCTGCACAACCTGCCGTTTTACGGTGTGGCAGTCATGTGCGTGGATGACCCGGTGGTGCGCAAGCTGCTGCCACGGGTGAACCGTCAGGTGATCCGCTACGGCTTCAGTGACGATGCGGATCTGCGTGCGGAGAACGTGCAGCAACAGGGTATGACCACGTCTTTCCGGGTGATCCGCAAGGAAGGTGAGCCGCTGGATGTGGTGCTGCACATGCCCGGCAAGCACAACGTGCTCAATGCCCTGGCCGCCATTGCCGTGGCCGCCGATGAAGGCGCCAGCGATGAGGCCATCATTCGCGGCCTGAATAACTTTACCGGTGTTGGCCGTCGCTTTGATGTGCAAGGCGAATATCACTTCGACGGTGGCAGCGCGACCCTGGTGGATGACTATGGTCACCACCCCAGCGAAGTGGCTGTCACCATCGATGCCATCCGTGCCGGCTGGCCGGGTCGTCGTCTGGCCATGCTGTTCCAGCCCCACCGTTATACCCGTACCCAGGATCTTTACGAAGATTTCGTGGATGTGCTCTCCGGGGTGGATGTGTTGCTGATGCTGGAAGTGTATGGCGCCGGCGAAGACCCGATCCCCGGGGCCGATGCTCGCGCCCTGTGCCGCAGCATCCGCAAGCGTGGGCGAGTGGAGCCCGTATTCGTGGATGATCCGGCCAAGCTGGCCGATATTCTGGCCACCCAACTGCAGGACGGTGATCTGCTGGTGACCCAGGGCGCCGGCAATGTGGGAGCCATTGCAAAAGAACTGGCTGAACAGGGAGGCGCCAAGCGTGGATAAGGTGCTGCTGAAGAAGCAACTGGCCAGCGTTGGCCGGGTAGCGGTACTGGCCGGCGGCAATTCCGCCGAGCGCCCCGTGTCACTGAAAAGTGGTGCGGCGGTCCATCAGGCGCTGCGCAATCTGGGGCTGATCGCCGAGCTGGTGGACCCGGCACACAAGAGCGTGGATACCCTGAAAGGGTTTGATGCGGCCTTTATCGCCCTGCATGGCCGGGGCGGCGAAGACGGCGTTATCCAGGGCGTCCTGGAACACCTGGGCATTCCCTATACCGGTTCCGGGGTGATGGCCTCCGCCATCGGCATGGACAAGGTACGCACGAAACAACTGTGGAAAGGCGCCGGCTTGCCAACCCCGGCGTTTTATGTGGCCGGCCGTAATGATATGGACCTGGGCTTTCCGCTGATGATCAAGCCGGCCCATGAGGGCTCGTCCATTGGCATGGCCAAGGCGGATAACGCCGAGCAGCTGGCTCAGGCCCTGAAAGAAGCGGAAAAGTTTGATTCCGATGTGCTGGTGGAAGCCTGGGTGAACGGCCCGGAATACACCGTGGCCATCCTGGGCGACGAGCCGTTACCGGCGATTCGCCTGAAGACACCCAATGCGTTTTATGACTTTGAAGCCAAGTACCAGTCCAACAGCACTGAATATCTGTGCCCGGCGGGGTTGGATGAGGCCGATGAGCAGGCCCTGCGCCAACTGGCTCTGACCGCCTTCCGGGTGGCGGGCTGCCGGGGCTGGGGCCGGGTGGATGTGATGCGTGACGAGCAGGGACACTGGCAGTTGCTGGAAGTGAACACGGTACCGGGAATGACCGATCACTCCCTGGTACCCATGGCAGCCAAGGCCGCCGGGCGGGATTTCGACACCCTGGTGGGGGAAATCCTGCTGGATGCGCTGGAACGGAGTGATGGCTAAGCAGGCCGCGACCCCGCGCGGGGCCCGCCGCAAGCCGGTGAAGAAAGCCGGCGTACCGCTCAACGAGCGGGTGGCGGCAGCGGTGCCCTGGATGCTGGTGGGAACGGTGGCGGCGGTGTTGCTGGTCGGTGTGATCTATCTGCCGGCGGCACTGGATGGTTATCCGGTGCGCAAGGTGGGAGTGGATGGTGTCACCGATGTGCGCCGTCAGCAGCAGATCCAGACCGCCCTGGCGGCGCTGGTTCGCGACGAAAATTATTTTTCCGTGCCGCTTGAGGAAATCTATCAGCAGGCACAGGGCCTGAGCTGGGTGGAACGGGTTTCCGTTCGCCGGCAGTGGCCCGACACCGTGGTGTTGACCGTGGAAGAGCGGCGCCCGGTGGCGGTGTGGAATGACACCGTGCTGATCTCGGACAGCGGCGAGCCGTTCAAGGCGCTCAAGCAGTACGACCTGGCCGGATTGCCGCGGCTGAGCGGGCCGCAGCAGCGGCTGGAAGAAGTGATGGGGTTCTATCACAGCATGGGCAAGATGCTGGCAGATGTGGACCTGGGTATTCGCAGCATGGAGGTCAACGCGCGACTGACCGCGCGACTGACCCTGAACAACGATATGCAGCTGGTGGTAGACCGTGAAGCGTACACCAGCAAATTGCGCCGCTTTGTGCGGCTCTATCGCGGTGTGCTGAGCACGGACAGCCGCCGGGTAACCCGGGTCGACCTGCGTTATGCCGATGGCATGGCGGTGACCTGGGGCGAGCAAAGCTAGTTTTAGGAGAATGGATGACATGGCAAACGCATCAGAAAACATGATTGTCGGACTCGACATTGGCACCTCCAAGGTGGTGGCCATCGTCGGTCAGTCATCCGCCGATGGCACCATGGAAATCGTCGGTATCGGCTCCCAGCCGTCCCGGGGGATGAAGAAGGGTGTGGTGGTGGATATCGAAGCCACCGTGCGCTCCATCCAGCGGGCGGTGGAAGAGGCCGAGCTGATGGCTGGCTGCCACATTCATACGGTGTATGCGGGCATCGCCGGTTCCCATGTGCGCAGCCTCAATTCCCACGGCATCGTCGCCATCCGCGACCGGGAAGTGGCTCAGGCAGATATCGACCGGGTGATTGACGCGGCCCAGGCCGTGGCGATCCCAGCGGATCAGAAAACCCTGCATGTGCTGCCCCAGGAATATGTGGTGGACAACCAGGAAGGGGTGCGTGAGCCCATCGGCATGAGCGGTGTGCGCCTGGAGGCCAAGGTGCACCTGGTGACCTGCGCCGTGAACGCCGCCCAGAACATCGAGAAATGTGTGCGCCGCTGCAACCTGGAGGTCGATGACATCATCCTAGAGCAGTTAGCGAGTGCTCACGCCGTTCTCACTGAAGACGAGCGTGAACTGGGTGTCTGCATCGTGGATATCGGTGGCGGGACCACGGATATCGCCATCTTCACCGAAGGGGCCATCCGTCACACCGCCAACATTCCCATTGCCGGGGACCAGGTGACCAACGATATCGCCATGGCCCTGCGGACCCCCAAGCAGCACGCGGACGAAATCAAGATCAAGTACGCCTGCGCGCTGACCCAGCTGGCCGGTGCGGACGAAACCATCAAGGTGCCCAGCGTGGGCGACCGGCCGCCCCGTACCCTCAGCCGCCAGAATCTGGCCGAGGTGGTAGAGCCTCGCTACGACGAACTGTTCACCCTCATCCAGGCCGAGCTGCGTCGCTCCGGCTTCGAGGACTTGATTCCCGGGGGCATCGTGCTCACCGGGGGCTCCTCCAAGATCGAGGGTGCGGTGGATCTGGCTGAAGAAATCTTTCACATGCCGGTGCGTCTGGGGTCCCCGCAGGGTATCTCCGGCCTCACCGACGTGGTCAGGAACCCGATCTATTCCACCGCGGTGGGCCTGCTGCTGTATGGCCAGCGCATGGAAAAAGACGGTACCAGTGCCCGCGCCCTTGCCGGTGGCGGGGAAGTGAACTGGGTAGAGCGTTTCAAAAACTGGTTCAAGGGCAACTTCTAGTTTCTCGGGCCGGTTAGCAGTTTTAGCGGAAGCGGCAGTTCCGGGCCGCGGCAACATCACCGGGACAATTCGACGTTAAATAACGTTCAAAGTAGTAACAGGGAAGCAATAACGGGAGATCAACCATGCAATTCAAACTGGAAGACAGCGTACCGCATGGCGCGGTCATTAAAGTGGTAGGTGTCGGTGGTGGCGGCGGTAACGCCGTGGATCACATGGTGCGTTCCGGTGTGGAAGGGGTGGATTTTATCTGCGCCAACACCGACGCCCAGGCACTGCGAAATGCCTCCTCCAAAACCGTGATTCAGCTGGGCAGCCAGGTGACCAAGGGGTTGGGTGCAGGCGCAAACCCGGAAATCGGTCGTCAGTCCGCCATGGAAGACCGTGACCGCATCGCCGAGCTGCTGGACGGTGCCGATATGGTATTCGTTACCGCCGGCATGGGCGGTGGCACCGGCACCGGTGCGGCACCGGTGGTGGCAGAAATCGCCAAGGAGCTGGGTATCCTGACCGTGGCGGTGGTGACCAAGCCGTTCCCCTTCGAGGGCAAAAAGCGCATGCGCTCCGCCCAGGAAGGTATCGAGGAGCTGAAAGAGCACGTTCACTCCCTGATCACCATTCCCAACGAGAAGCTGCAAGCGGTGCTCGGTGGTTCCACCAGCCTGCTGGATGCGTTCAAGGCGGCCAACGAAGTGCTGCAGGGGGCCGTAAAAGGGATTGCCGATCTGATCGTTCGCCCGGGCATGATCAACGTGGATTTCGCTGACGTGCGCACCGTGATGAGCGAAATGGGTACCGCCATGATGGGTACCGGTACCGCCAGCGGCGAAGGCCGGGCGGCAGAAGCGGCCCAGGCAGCCATTTCCAGCCCGTTGCTGGAAGATGTGGACCTGCGTGGCGCCCGCGGTATCCTGATCAATATCACCGCCAACGAGTCCATCGCCCTGGACGAGTTCTCTGAAGTGGGTGACATTGTCAGCGAGCTGGCCAGCGATGATGCCAACGTGATCATTGGTACTGCCATCGACCCGGATATGGGTGACAACATCAGCGTCACCGTGGTGGCCACCGGCCTGGGTGCTGCCCAGCAGGAACTAAAAGTGGTACGCGGTCGTCAGACCCCCGTTACCGCGGATGGCCGGGTGGACTACAGCGACCTGGATCGCCCCGCCGTGGAGCGCAAACGCGCTGCCCAGCAGGCGGCCAGTGGCCGCGGTCAGCAGGCGGTGAACACCGCGGAAGATCTGGATTTCATTGATATCCCGACCTTCCTCCGTCGTCAGGCCGACTAACGGTCTGGCGGCCGGGTTGGCCGTAAAGGTGCAAAATCTGGGCATTGCAGTATAATTCGGCCCTAATTTTGTGTTGAGGAAAGCGGTATCCTGCAGGATACCCGCAGCTGTGTGACAGACTGATGATCAGACAACGAACGCTGAAAAACGTGATCCGCGCCACCGGCGTGGGGCTTCACACCGGCGAAAAGGTCTACATGACCGTGCGCCCGGCACCCGTGAATACCGGTATCGTATTCCGGCGTGTGGACCTGGACCCGGTGGTGGAGATCAAGGCGTCAGCCGATGCGGTCCGTGAGACCACCCTGTCGTCGACCCTGGTTCAGGACGGCGTCAAGGTTGGTACCGTGGAGCATTTCCTGTCCGCCATGGCCGGGCTCGGCATCGACAACGCTTTCGTGGAGCTGTCTGCGCCGGAAATGCCGATTATGGATGGCAGTGCCGGTCCTTTCGTGTTCCTGCTGCAGTCTGCCGGCATCAAGGAGCAGGAAGCGGCCAAGAAGTTCATCCGCATCAAGAAGGAAGTGACGGTGCGTGAGGGCGACAAGTCTGCGACTTTTGTCCCCTTTGATGGCTTCAAGGTGACCTTCTCCATCGAATTCGATCACCCGGTGTTTGAAGAGCGCAACCAGGTGTCCAGCATCGATTTCTCCACGACCTCGTTCGTGAAGGAAGTGGCGCGGGCCCGGACGTTCGGCTTCATGCGCGATATCGAGTTCCTGCGCAGCCAGAATCTGGCGCTGGGCGGCAGTGTCGATAACGCCATCGTGGTGGATGAGTATCGCATCCTCAACGAGGACGGGTTGCGTTACGAGGACGAATTCGTCAAGCACAAGATGCTGGATGCCATCGGTGACCTGTATCTGCTGGGTCATAGCCTGATCGGCGAGTTCATTGGTCACAAGTCAGGTCATGCCCTCAACAATGCCTTGCTGCGCGAGATTCTCCGTCAGGAGGACTCTTACGAGGTGGTGACCTTTGAAGATGCCACCGACGCCCCGGTATCCTACATGCGACCGGTGTTGGCGGCGGCGGAGTAGTCATACTCGGCAGTACCGTACAAACGTCGAAAAACCCTGTTGCCACCCGGCGGTTCTCCCGCCGCCGGGTGGTTTTTCGTTTAAGGGACACGGGATTTATTCGGATTCACCCCGGCTGGCCAGCCGTTGCAAGGAGGCCTTGAGGCCCTCGTCCTCAATGCTGTCCGCTAGATCCGCAATTTGCCTGGCGCTTTCCCTGGCCAATCTGGGCTTGTCCTGTTGATTGGCACGAACATTGCTGCTTTGCATCTGGCGTTTGCCGCCGACCATGATCTTGATCTGCTGGCCGGGCAACGCCTGTTGTAGCTTCGGTAAATGAAAGCGCAGCAGCTGTGCGGTGGCGCTGGTTTCGGCAATGGCCAGCCAGCGCAGACTGTCTTCCACCAGGGTGACACGCTCACGCAGGGCCGGCGGCAGGCAGTCCAGAGGGTCTGCCATAGCAGGAGTCTGCGAGTCATCACTGGCCGCTTTCCGGGCCTCCCGGGTCAGGCGGGAGAGGGTCGGGTTACCACTCAGCAGAGCGAGCAGGGCTTTGGGAGAAGTTGTCTTGCTCATGGGTTTTACTTAGACTAGCCTGCAATTGTAAAAAATAATCAAGAAAACCAGTGCAACTATTTGAATTATTTCATTTTTAGTCGGTGCGTTACACGAATCTATGAATATCTTAGTCATTAACAGCAAGCGTGGCCATTCGCGAACACTGCCGGTACCCCGTCATTGGCCCTGGTTGCTGGCTGCTGTGCTGTGTTGGTGGTCGTGCCGCTGCTCTCGGGCGTTGGCGGTTACCTGCTGGTATCGCAACTCAGCGAGCAACCTGAGTATACGCCAGTAATGACCGAACGTTTCTCCACCCATCTGGAGGAACAGCAGAAAGCCCTGGAATCGCTGGATCGTCTCAGCCAGGAACAATTCCGGGCGCTGACCCTGAAACTGGCCCAGGCCCAGGCCCGCCTGGTGCGACTGGATGCGTTGGGCGAGCGGCTGGTGGAAGTGGCGGATATTGATGGCGATGAATTTGATTTCAGCACCGTACCAGGGCTGGGTGGGCCGGAAGGCTCGGAAGAGGGTGCCAGCTACGAATTGCCGTCTTTTATGGAAGCCGTGAACCAGATGGCGGAGACCCTGGAACGTCGGGAGCGTCAGCTGGAAATTCTCGAAAACCTG